>JBKCTR010000256.1:0-4145 GCA_046318755.1 Planctomycetaceae bacterium | reverse complement strand
TTCCCGCCCGTGAGCTGCTTCGATCATCTGCCGGGCCCGCTCGGTGGGGGCCAGACCGGGCAGTGCCGCGCGGGCGGCAAACGCCGCCGCCTGCTCGTGCACGAAGGGGGAATTCATGAGGTACAGGGTCTGCGTGGGGGTCACCGTCGGCAGCCGCTGCGCCACGCTCTGGTTCGGATCGGCCGAATCGAACAGCGCCAAAAACGGATGGCGGCGGTTGCGCTGCTGCATCAGGTACAGGCTGCGATGATTCGAGTTGTAGACCGCGTGGAACGGCTGGTGGATGGTGAACGCCCAGGTGTGGGTGGGGGGAAACGGGTGCGGCCCCGCCGGACCGCGCTCGAGCCGCCCGCTGACAAACAGCATGGCATCGCGGATCGACTCGGCATCGAGGGGCTGCCGGGGATGCCGCCACAACCAGCGGTTCCCCGGATCACGGGCGAGCCCCTCCGGCAGATCTTCCGACGCCTGTTGATAGGCCGCCGAGCGGAGTATCAGCCGGTGCAAAGCCTTGAGACTGCCCCCCGATTGCAGGAATTGCCCGGTGAGCCATTCGAGCAGTTCCGGGTGACTGGGGAGTTCTCCCCGCGAACCGAAATCGCTGGCGGTGGTCACCAAGCCCTGGCCGAAGTGCCACCCCCACACGCGGTTGACGAAGACCCGCGCCGCGAGCGGCGACTGCGAGCGGCTGAGCCACTCGGCCAACTGCAGCCGACCGCTGCCGGTGGTCCCCTCGGGCAACCGGTCTCCTCCCAGGATGGTGAGGTATTGCCGGGGGATCTCTTCGCCCGGCTGATCGGGCTCTCCCCGTTTCTGCAACCGGGCGTTGGTGGCGGACCCTTCGCTCACGCCGTAGGCGGTGGGATAGATCTCGCGGGACTGCCAAGCATCCCGTTCGGCGGTCTTCTGTTGGATCTGCTCGGCCAGCCGGGCGAGTTGTTCGGCGGCGTCGGCGGGAGGAACGAACGGGGGAACCGGGTCACTGCCAGGGGGCGGAAAAGGAACCGACTGCAGTCCGAGATTGTCGATCTCGCGGGCCGGAGCGGGACCGGCGACATGGCCGATCCCATCGCAGATGAAGGTGTCGAGAATGCCATCCCAGGCGGGATTCAGTTTCTTGTCGCGGAACTCGGTGAGATCACCGGCCGGTCCGACCACGCCCGACCAGGTCTGCTGGTCCGGATCGAGCACAGCCTGCAGCGTGTGCCACACCCCCGGCTCGATGGGACGGATCACCTCCCAGGCCGTGCCGTTTTTGAGGGCCAGTTCCTGGCGGGTGACGCTGAATTCGAGAGCCAGCGATTCGATGACGCCCCGGCCCAGATAGAAGCGGTACGCCCCGGGCTGATCGGCGCCGGCCGCCGTGCGGAAATCAACCGTGAGGAAGAACTTCCCCCCCGGAGTCTTCTTCAGTTTCTGGGGGAACACATAGCGGATCCCGTCGGTCTGTTGACCACTGCCGACCCGCACTCCCCGCTGTCCTGGAGGATGAATGTGCGCGAACGGACTCTGCGACTCGGGGCCGACGGCGTTTGGTCCGGCGGAGAGCCACGGAGCGGCGGGAGGTTTTCCGTCCGGTTGCGATTCGAAAGCCAGGTCGGGCCCCCCCGCAATCCACTTGCCGTCGAGTTTCCCCCGACTCGCCTGCAGGATGCCCAGTTCGGCTTCGAGGCCGGCGATGGCGGTGGCCCGTTCCGCTTCGAGGCGGGCGACTTCCGCGGGAGGCACCAGCGGTGGGAAGTGGATTGGCCGTTTGTGCTCTTCACCCCCGGGAAACGCCCAGCGGGTGCTCTGCAGGATGCCATACAGACCGTAATAGTCGCGCATCGGGACCGGGTCGTACTTGTGGTCGTGGCAGCGGGCACAACCGAGCGAGAGCCCCAGCAGCGACCGGCCAACCGAGTCGATCACGTCGGCGAAGTCGAGGTGCTGGTAGTCGGGATTGGGGGCGTAGCCGTAGCGTTTCCCCACGGCCAGAAACCCGGTGGCGGTGATGCAGTCGGCATACTCATCGGCGGGGCGGGCGGGAGCCAGCAGGTCTCCCGCGATCTGCAGCCGCAGGAACTCGTCGAAGGGGAGATCTTTCTGGAAGGCGCGCACCACCCAGTCGCGGTAGCGGACCGCTTCGCGCACGGGATAGTCGGCACCGTCGCCGGCAGTGTCGGCATAGCGGGCGACGTCGAGCCAGTGACGGCCCCAGCGTTCGCCATAGGCTTCGGAAGCCAGCAGACGGTCGATGACCCGGTCGAAGGCCCCGGGCTGATCATCGGCCAGGAAGTCGCGGATCTCGGCCGGGGTTGGGGGGAGCCCCGTGAGATTGAAGGTGACGCGGCGGATCATGGTGCGGCGATCCGCAGGACCGGCATGCGGGAGCCCTTCGCGTTCGAGTGCCGCGAGGAGGAACCGGTCCAGGTCGGTCTGGGGCCAGGTGGTCTCGCGGACCTCGGGCACCGCGACGGGCTGGAGAGGTTGCCAGCTCCACCAGCGGCGGGCCTCGTCGGCCGACATGCCACCGAGCCGTTCTCCCGCCACCCGCGGATCGATGGCTCCCGACTTGATCCATTCGGTCACCGCGGCCACCTCGTCGGCCGTCAACCGCTCCCCTTTGCCCGCCGGGGGCATCTGCAGATCGGGGTCGGTGTAGCGGATCGCCGTCAGCAGCAGACTCTCTTCGGGCTTGCCAGGCACAATCGCCGGGCCACTGTCGCCACCGCTCGCCCAACCCTGGCGGGTGTCGAGGGCGAGCCCTCCGCTGGTCTTGCCTGTGACCGACGAGTGGCACCCCTCACACCGTGCGACCAGCAGGGGACGGATCCGTTGCTCGAAGAAGTCGGTGGGCTGTTCGGCGGCCAACAGGGTCCGCAGGTCACTTCCCATCGTCAGAGCGACGACCAGGAGTACGACTCGCCGTGGGAGGAGGTGTCGAATCATGGGGCAGGGGCAGGAGGAGGGAGCCGGTTTGGGCCGGGACGCGGGCGACAGATCTTGGTCGAAGGTGTCCGAACAGAGGTTCTGCGACGCCTCCTGAGTTTACTGCTCCCTTGCAGAGGGTGCCAATTGCGGCAGTGCAGGCCCAGACCAAGAGTTTCCCATCCGGACGCTGACGAGTCGGGACGCCGTGTTCGCGAGACGAGGCACTACGGCCGGGTGACTTCCCCAGGATCGCTGGCGGGATGATGTTGCTTCTCAAACAGAAGATTCACGAACTGCGCAATCTGCGGATCGCACAGGGTCTGCAGCGGAGGCAGACTGGACTGGGGATCTCCCCGCCAGTGTCGGCGGAGTGTGGGGGAGCTCGCCCAGGTGCTGAACTGACCCACCCAGCCGGCATAGCGGGGGTGACGCCAATTCCTTCGCAGGTCGAGTGCGAGAAACGTCGATTCGAGCAGGACGAACATCTCCGCAGCCATGAGGCGTTCGGCCCGGTGCTGGTCTGGAGTCCGGAGCTGTTGGACGGCGAAAGCCCGTTGACTGGCCGATCCAAAGATCTCGTCGGCCAGCCACTGCAGATCTGCGTGGCCACGCAGATGGCCGATCCAGGAATTGAATTCCCGATGGCACTCCGCGAAGTGTGTTTCGCGTTCGATCGACAGGGGCTGTCCGGCGTTGTACATCGACTCGAACAGTTCCCGCGTGGTGAACTTCGCCATGGCCGCATGATTGGTGTGCCGGTCGAGAGCCACCCGCTGGCCATTGGGAAACTGAAACTGGCGGGTGACCGAGTGCACCCCCAGACGACGGTACGACTCGAACTGCGCCTCGCTGAAAAACTGATTCAGCGTGGGATCGTAGGGGAATTCGGGATTCTCGGCCCGGTAGTTGAGGACATCTCCCGATTCATCCCCCGTGATCGCGTTCTTGATCCAGATGAGGATTCCCTGATTGAGTTCCCGACGGTAGACCGGATCGGCCTCTTCAAAGGTCTCCAGGTCTTCCGCGGGACCGATCGGTCGATCCTGTTCATCCCACGTGATGCCGTAGTGAATCCGGCCCACCGTGACATGCGCGGCACACCGTCCGTCGTCGCGCGGGGTGACGGGAGTCATGTCGAGTTCAATGCCGACGCCAAAGTCAATCCGCACCTGCCGGATCAGTCGTCCCAGGTTGTCGTTCGAGGTGGGATCGGTGCCGGAATCGACCGCCAC
>JBKCTR010000255.1:0-5883 GCA_046318755.1 Planctomycetaceae bacterium | reverse complement strand
GCCCGTCTGAGTCGAGCCCCATGGGAATGGTGACCGCGGGCAATCCGCAGTAACTGAAGGGCGAGTTGAACGTGGGATCGCCCGTCGTCTCCGGCCCCGGGGCTCCTCCGGGTGTCGCCGGGCAGGCGAGGATGTCGCATTCCTCGAAAAGTCGGTCCATGTCCTGCGAGAATTCCCGCTGGTGTTGCCGCGCGAGGACGTAGTCAACCCCCCTCCGCTGGCTTCCCTCTTCGATCAACGCCGACATCCGAGGCAGGTAATGCGGCCGCAGGTCGCGGAATCTCTCGACATGTCCCGCCGCGATCTCAGTCAGCATCACAGTGCGGTGATTCTCGAGAACCGTGTCGAAACTCGCCGGCAATGGACAATCCGCCACAAACAATCCAGCGCGGCTCAATCGGCTGAGGGTCTGTTCGAACCGGGCAGCGCAATCGGCGGCGGCCACCTGGGCAAATCGGCCCCCGAGAATCCCCAATCGCCCCGGACGGGTTCCCTCCGCTTCCAGCCGCATCCGCAGCTCCGGCGCTCCCGCCTCACTCAAGACCCCTTCCAGGACCCAGAGATCATGCACACCACCAGCCATCGGTCCCGGCACATCCAGACTCGGCGCGGCGGGAAAAACCCCCTCAACCGGGAACCGCCCCCAACTGGGCTTGTACCCTGCGATTCCGCAAAAGGCGGCTGGACGAATGATCGATCCCCCGGTCTGTGAACCAAGGGCCCCCAGACACATTCCCGCAGCCACCGCCACGGCCGATCCACTGGATGAACCCCCGGGGGTTCGCCCGAGATTCCAGGGATTGCGGGTGGGGGGAGGATCGAAACAGGCGAATTGGGTGGTGACCGTCTTACCCAGGACAACCCCCCCTGCCCGGCGGAGTCGCTGCACCAGCGGACCATCATCCCGGCTCGGCTCGCCCGTTTCCCAGGGGCCAAACCCACACCCGGTGGGCATTCCCGCCACGTCGAACAGGTCTTTGATTCCCAAGGGAATGCCCCACAAGACCCCGGGAGCCTCCCCCGCCTTGCGCCGCATGTCGAGCTCACGGGCGGCGGTCAGCGAGTTGTTCCGATCCCAGCCAACCCAGGCGTGCAACTCGGAATCCAGCCTCGCGATTCGCTCCAGACACTCGTCGATCACCTGCTCTGCCGGGATCCCCTGATCATGAATCCGCCGCACGCTCGACACGAGACGGAATTGAGGACCTGCCAGGAAGGGATTCATGAAACCGTCCAAACTGTTGACTCGCCCACGTGATCGCCACCATACAGTCCAGTCGTACACACCTAGGTGCCTGATGTCAATTCCCGGGGAGGGTTTTCGAGAGCCGGTGTTCCCAAACCGCCAGGTCCCTGCGGGAACATCTTGACCTCAGACAGCCCCCTCGAATACCACCCCCGCCATGACACTGCTCGACCGCTACCTGATTGGCCGTTACGCCTACGTGTTTTTCGTGGGCTATGTGGCGTTGTTTGGCCTCTATTTCGTCATCGATGTCTTCACGAATGTCGGGGATTTTTTGGACATTCCCGGCGGCTTGGGAGTCATCCTGACCGAGATCGTCAAGTATTACTCCTACCGCAGTTGCGCCTTCTTCGGCTCGATTGGCGGTTCCATGCTGGTGATCGCCGGAATGACCACCCTGGCTTTGCTCCAGAAATATGGCGAACTCTACCCGGTCCTGGCGGCCGGTGTTTCCACTCTGCGACTTGTGCGACCGTTGCTCATCGGGGCGGTGGCGGTCAACGTGCTGATCATTCTCAACCAGGAACTCGTGATCCCGCGCATCGCCCTGCAACTGCAGCAGGATGCAGGACAAAAGAGCGAGGCTTCCATGAACGTTGAGCCGGCGATCGACTTTTCAGCCGACATCGCCATCGCGGGTCAGAAGCTGAATCTCCGCCGGCGTTCGCTCGAGGGGGCCGAGTTTGTCCTGCGTGAGACGCGCGTGGCAACGGTGTTGACCCCCATCACGGCCCGGGAAGCGGTCTCGATCGAAGCCGGCCCAGATCAACCGGCCGGCTGGCTGCTTTCCGACTTCAAGCCTCCCCTGGAAACCATCCCGCTGACCCCGTTGGGACAACGCCTGATTTCCCCCGGACCACAACCCGGCACCCTCTTTATCCGCACCGACATCACCTTCGACCAGCTCTATCGCCGCGATAGCAGTTTCGAATACCTGTCCACCGCCGATCTGGTGACCAGGGTTCGCAATCCTTCCTACAACCATCGGTCGATCCGCACCCAGAGCCTGTATATCCACGGGCGTCTCACCAAGCCGGTGATGAACCTGGTGGTGCTGATGGTGGGAGTCCCCTTCATCGTCCGCAAAGAGAGTGTCTCGCTGCTGCGGAATGTGGGGATGTGCGCGTCGGTCCTGGGGGTGATGTTTGCCGTCAATGAAGGCTTCGTCTACCTCGCCAAATTCAATTTGCTCAGCCCCGAGTCGGCCGTGTGGGCCCCGATCATTTTCTGGGGGGGATTTGCCGCCTGGTCCTCGGCGAAGATCAAGACCTGAGTTCGGCAGTTCCCCCCCTTAGGCGGGATGAACCACACCTTTCTTGAGAATCAGATTGGCGTAGAGCGCCGTCTCCCCTGTGGCCAGAATCGCAAAGGCGTCGCGGGATCGCTGATAGAACTGGCCGCGTTCCAGCCTCGTCAGGGGAATCTCCCTCCCTTCCGCGGCCCGCAGCAAGCCCGAAAACTGGCTCCAGATGGGAGGTAGCTCCTGGGTGGGGTCCACCGGCTGCATCACCACGGCCACATCCGGGACGAACGTGTCCACCGGCAGAAACTTGAGAATCGCTTCCACCAACTCGAGAGCGCCGTGTCCATCGGCGCGGACCAACCGCCGGGCATTCGCGGCGGAAGGGTAATTTCCATCGGCAATCACCAGCTCATCCCCATGCCCCATCTCCATCAGAATGAGCAGCAGCTCGGGCGAAATGACCGGTGGAATCAACTTCAACATCGGCGGCGACTCTCACAGCAGGCAGTTGGAAACCGACCCGTAAAAGTATCAAAGTCTCGTGACAATCGTCAGGCGAAGCATTGGTGTCTCTGAGACCAGTCATCGCGCGCCGACCCTGCCCGCGAGCCGGGGAGGAATGGTCTGGGCCACCAGATGTTCCCAAGACGGGGACACCTCGCCGGGAACCACCACCTGCCGGAGCACCACGGCTCGCCCCTGGCGCAGATGGTCCAGCAGAGTCCGCAGACGCCCCTCCAGATCCTGCAGAAACTCTCGGAGTTCCTCGGGCCGCAATTCATCGCTCACCAATTCACTGGTGTGGGCATCGCTGCGCTCGCGCCTCAGCCGGGTCAGGCCTTGGGCACCGCTGCGATAAATCAGCCCGTCCACAAAAGCCCGCCGCAGCGCTCCGGATTCGTTGAAATGAAACACCAGCTCGGGATGCAGGTAGATCGAAAACCAGCGATTCGAGCGCACTCCCAGAACCACGGGCTGCGAGAGATCGGGAACGGTCAGTTCGGCCCGATGGACCAGCGCCTTGGCCTCCGCAATCAGATCTTCGCGGTCTTGTTCGTGCCTGGCCATGGAATCAACTCTCGGAAATGCCGTCAGCCGCCGGTCCGGGACTCAATCCGATCGTTCCAAAAGACCCCCACAGACGGGGTGTGATCGTCATCCCGCATCGCTCCGATGGCCACATCCAGATCTCCATCTTCGTCGAAGTCGGCCAGTTCCATCGAGGGAAACCTCCCGTGCCCTTTGAGGATTCCATGACGTTCGAATTGACCCGGGGCGGTCTGCTCCAGCCAGATGACGGCATCAAAATCGGGCCGAACCTGCTTGCCTGCCGTGGTCTCGGGGATGGAAACCGCCGCCACGATGTCGAGATCGCCGTCGCCATCGATGTCTCCCGCCAACGCCTTGTGAACACCGGGCAACTCGGCCAGAAAATGGTTCTTCCAGGGGAAGCTGCCGGTGTTCTCGAGCCACCGCACGCCGTGGTAAGGCTTCACGAAAAACGTGTCGAACATGTCGCCATTGGTGGCCAGCAGATCGAGATCACCATCGGTGTCGAGATCCACCAGTTGAATGCCGGTCGAGCCATGGGCGGGATCTCCCCCCTGAAACACCACCTCCCGACGAAAGCGAAAGCTTCCCTCATTCAGAAACAACTCGATCGATTCGTGTTCCTGGCTGAACAAAACAACAAAGTCGGGAAGCCCATTGCCATCGAGATCGGCCACTGGCACGTGAATCGCCCCATGCCGGGGGTCAATTTCATGAGGCACGAATTCCGGCCCCGTGCTCTCTTGCGAACGATTCTCGAGCACCAGGACTTGGCCCGTTTTTCGCCAGCCAAAAACGGCCACGACGAGGTCGAGATCGCCGTCCTGGTCAAAATCGCATGGTTCCACGTCGGCCACCCGCCCCACCCCCTCGAGCAGCACGTGCGGCTCATACTCTCCGCCCGTCACTCCCCGCAGCCAGACGACACGTCCTTTCGCATGATCCTGCGGAAGAAAGCTCCCCAGGTCGGCCACAATCAAATCCCCCACTCCATCCCGGTCCAGATCGCAGATCTCGGCATGACAGGGGTTTTGCAATTCCGCCAGACGGCGCAGAGAGTTGCGGCCAACCGCTGGCTGGAGGGCACCCACCCCCCCGGTCCGCATATCGCAGAACACCAACTCGGGACGGCCCCCGTCCGACAGCGGTCGCCAGGCCAGCGAAGCCACCGCCGCATGCGACTGGCCGAGGTTATCGGCCGACAGCAATCGCACCAGTCGAAATGGGACCTTGGGGGCCTCTTGGAGATCGGACTGGGTTGGAATGGGGAGCTCTTTAGGGGCTCGGGAAGAAAACCAGGTGACCACATCGACCATCGCTGGGGGATGCAGATCGGTACGCCCCGACTCGAAGTAGAAATTAAACCCTTTGTTCACCTCTTCATGCCAAGCCCCCTTGGGGAAGGACTGGGGATTGGGCACCGCATGACAGGCACCGCAAAAGGCCTCGATCTGGGCAGTCAATTCGGGAGACTCAGCCCGCGATTTCGAGGGGCTCTTGCCCGTCTGGCTGGCGTTGCCTGCCGGGGGTGCCCCCGGAACGCGGTCGGATGAACAGCCGGGGAGAAAGAGCAGAGATCCCAACAAGGCACACATCAGACCCTGAACGCGGGCCGAGAATAACGGCGACCCCGCTCTCAACCGCTCCGATCCGCACCAGATGCTCATCCATTCCCTTTCTGAACTCAAAGCCCGTCTCGCGGGCGGGCCTCGGAAACCGCAGTTGTTCGCAGCCAGAGTCTGCGCGAGCGGCTGCGAACGTTCCTTAGTACGCCCACCTGCCATCGTACTGTGAACCGGAATCGGCAGGTTGTGGACAACTGCACAAATCGATGATCCGACGGCCCACCCGGGAATGCGGTCCCCCACGCACTTAAACATCGTGCGCGTCAGGGATTTCCCCCCAACCCCCAGACGCCGCCGTAATGCTCAACAGCAGAACGACTTACAGCCCAGCAATTGATTCGAGACCACACCCACTGAACATTTTCTTCTTTTCTCTATTGAACACATTCTGTCTACTGTTATTTTATAACGTGTTCGTAATTCCATTGATTCTTAGGAGCACACCATGTCTCGACACACCCGTTGGTTGCGGAAGCAGGCCAAGGCCAAGGCGGCCGAACAGCCGCAGAATGCAGGTTTTTCAGGGGGCACGGCCCTCCTCGACCGGCCGCGAGCGCCCCGGCTGAGCCCGGATGACGATCTCAATCTGGGCGAACCGGCTCCCCAAGAGGCCTGGACAGACACTGACTCGCCGCAGTCCCCGGCGGCGGAGGTCGGCCCGGCGCGGGAGGCCCACCCTCGCCGGCCCGCTGAGATTGCCACGGCCGAGATTGCCACAG
>JBKCTR010000254.1:0-4892 GCA_046318755.1 Planctomycetaceae bacterium | reverse complement strand
CAGCCGGACTGTCCCTGGACCTCGCAGACTGGCAACGCCGTTTCCCGGGCTGTTCTGAGATTGTCCTGGATGCCGCCCGCGGGCGAACTGACTCTGCCTTTGAGGTCTGGGTCGAATCGCTGGCAACCCAACGGGGTGTTCAGGCACGGATTCTTCCGCAGGAGTTTCCCAAGCTGACGCGGAGTCAGACGGCCTTCGCCGACGGACCTCCCGACAACGACCCCGCCCTGTTGACCAACGTGCCGCTGCCGATTCGCTTTGAGGCACGGCGCATGCTTGGTGAGGGGGGCTTCGGAACGGTGTACCTTGCGTACGACACCGATCACCGGCGGTTGGTGGCGGTGAAGTGCATTCGCGCCGACCGGTGCCGGGACGCCTCGGCCCGTGCCATGCTGCGGCGTGAAGCCGAGCTGGCGGCCAGCCTCCGCCATCCGGGAATCGTGGAAATCCGGGAATTGCTGGAACATGACGAGTCGCTGCTGATTGTCGAGGAGTATCTGCCAGGAGGTGACCTGAGGTCACGGATCGTTCCCGGGGGGCTTCCGCTGGAGCAAGTGGTCGACTGGATGATCGCCGTGGGCCAGGCGGTCGCTTTCGGCCACCAGCATGATCTGATCCACCGCGATCTCAAGCCGGGGAATATCCTGCTGGATGAGCGGGGGTGTCCACGGGTGGCCGACTTCGGCTTGGCGCTGCGTGACGCGGAGCTGCGCGAGGAGCGCCTTGCGCAGCGTCGATCGGGCACGTTGGCCTACATGTCTCCCGAGCAAATCCGGGGAGAGTCGCATCGAATCGATGGCCGCTCGGATACCTGGAGCCTGGGGGTGGTCCTCTATGAACTTCTGACAGGGCGGCGTCCCTTCCGGGGAACAAAGGAGCAGATTGTCGAGCAGATCCGTTCGCAATCTCCCCGCCTGCTGCGGGAACTGCGTCCCGCGATCCCGGTCGAACTGGAACGAATCTGCTTCAAGTGCCTGCAACGCCGCCAAGCCGATCGCTACTCGACCGTCGCCGACCTCATTGAAGATTTGCGGGCCTTGCGCGGCACCATGGGACAACTTGCCGGGGATTTGACCCCGCCCCCCATCGCGGCGGTCGTACCTCAGGGTTTGCGGGCCTTTGAAGCGCGAGATCACCGGTTTTTTCTGGAGCTTCTTCCCGGCCCCCGAGACCGCGACGGACTTCCTGAATCGCTGCGATTCTGGAAGCAGGCGATTGAATCTCCCCCGCCAGACCTTCGCTTGGCCGTGGGGGTCTGGCATGGCCCCAGTGGTTGCGGAAAGTCTTCGCTCCTGCGGGCGGGACTGCTCCCCTGCCTGGCTCCCGGGGTGGTGCCGGTGCTGGTTGAGGCATCGGCCCACCAAACCGAGGCGCGGCTGATGTCTGCTCTGCGTCTGCGGATTCCCAGTCTGACCCAAAAATGGACCTTGCCCGAGGCGTTGGCGGCGATACGGGACGGGCGGGTGGCCAGCGGCGGACACAAGCTGTTGCTGGTGCTGGACCAATTCGAACAATGGCTTCAGCAAGGGAGTCCCGTTGCTCCGGCAGGGGAGCTGCTGGATGCTCTGCGACAATGCGATGGTCAGCACCTTCAGGCACTGCTGCTGGTTCGCGACGATTTCTGGCCGCAGTTGCTAAGGCTGATGGACCGCCTGGAAATTCCGTCGCAATCTCATTCGAACACCTTGGCGGTCGAGTTGTTCGAACCCGCACATGCCCGCCGGGTGCTGGTTCGCTTCGGACAGGCCTATGGTGCCTTGCCACGGGAGCCCGAGGCCCTCCGCCCCGAACAGGAGCAGTTTCTGGACTCGGCCATCGAGGCCCTGACCGACCGCGGACGGGTGATTTGTGTGCACCTGGCCCTGTTCGCCGATTTGATGAAGGCGCGTCCCTGGACTCCCGCCGCTTTGCAGAAAGTGGGGGGGCCCCGTGGTCTCGTCATCACCTATCTGTCCGAGAATCTGGATACGGAACGAGCCAAGGGACCCCGCCTGGCCTTTTGTACGGCCGCCCAATCGATCTTGAGGGGGTTGTTGCCCCCTTGTGGAAGCGATCTCCGAGAAACAACCCTCTCCCGAACCGACCTGCAGAAACTCGCGGGAATGGCCGACGATTCCCGCCGGTTCACGGACCTGTTGTCCTGGCTGGACTCGGAATTGCGGTTGATTTCTCCCACCCAACCCGCAGATATGGTGGGGACGAACAGAGTCAGCGACCCCCCGTCTTTCGACACTCGTGAGGAAGCGAAGTACCATCTGACCCACGACTTCCTCGTCCCCGCGATTCGCGATTGGCTGCGAGGCCGGGATTTGGTGACTTCCGAAGGGCGGACCCGGCACCTGCTGACCGAACGGTCGGCCTTGTGGGAAACCCACCCCGTAGACGCACTGCTTCCCTCGGCCTGGGAGCACCTGCAGATACGTCTGCGAACACGGCCCGGCGACCGATCGAAGGGGGAACGACGGTTCCTGCGGCGTGCCACCCACGTCCAGATACGTCGTGGAGTCTGGTATGGAACCCTGGTCTTTGGGCTGGCCTGCCTGGGGGTTTGGATTGGGGGACAGCTTCAGGAACGCGATCTCGACCAGCAGGCCACGGCGCGAGTGGGAGAGTTGCTCCATTCCCGTCCCGAACACTGGCACGAATTGATTCGGGGCTTGTCGGAACCGAGGCTGAAGTCGCGGATCGCCCGCGATCTTGCTGCCATCCCCCTCCCGCCGAAGAACGAAGCCGATCCCAAGCCGCCTCAGGTGGCCCTGCGGCTGGCCAGGCTGGTGGCGTTGGAGGAACGGGAACAGATTCCGCCATTGCGCGACGCCCTGTTGACGGCGACTCCCGAGGTGATCCGCGAAGTCCGGCCCAGCTTATGGGAATCGACAGCGACCGAGGAATTGGAGTCACTGTGGGAAGTGGCTGCCGCATTGCAGTCGGCGGGAGCACTTCGAAATGACGGATCGATCCAGCCGACGGAGCAGCATGATCGTGCATTGCGCGCCGCGGTGATTTTGGCTGGGGGCCCGGCGGACGATCTCCGCTGGACTGCACTGGCCCCGGCGGTGATCGACTCTCTGGCGGGACTGAGTTCAGACGAAGTGCGGGAATGGAGGGCCCTGCTGCAGCCCGTGCGTCGCAACCTGGTTCCGCCCTTGCTGGCGATGTTTGAAACCCGAGAGGCCAATTCGACCGAACGCAGATTCGCGCTGGAGATGCTGTTGGACTTTGCCCGCGACGATTCCGCCACGCTGTGTGCGGCACTGTGCGAGGCCGACCCGGAGAGTCTTGACCGACTGTTGCCGGCAGCTCGCCGTCACCACTCCGAGATCTCGCGGCGGCTGTGGGCGGAACTGGGCCAATCGACCGCTCCCCAAGGAAGCTGGAACGATTTACCCGACACAAACCCGAGGCCCATGCCCGCCCCGGCAATCGTCTCGGAAATCGAGGCGGCCGGGGGCGAGCTCAATCCCGAATTCGGGTATTGTCTGCAACTTCCACTCCGTCGAGTGGCGCCTGTCTGCGAGGCGCTGCGTTCCAGCGGGTATCGCCCGGTGCATCTCCACTCGGTCTCCAGGAATTCGCAATCGGGGGTGGCGTCGATCGTCTGGAATCGCGATGGCCTCCCCTGGACTCTCGTGGATTCCGTGCCTGTCCTCGATGTTCTGCAAGAGGATCGGCACCAGGCGGCCCAGGGGTGCGAAGTCCGCGCGCTCTTGAAAGTGGATCCGGGGCTGGTGACGGTGCTGTGGAGTTCTCCGGTAACGTGGGGCCGAAAGCAGAAGTGGAGTGTCGGACCAAGGGGTCGACTGCATGTCACAGTGGAAAGACCACCTTTGATTCCGGGATCCAAGGCGGAATCTCGGGTTAGGTATCACTCGATCCCGGAGGAGGCCTGGGTGGACAACGCTCCCGATGTGGACCGAGTCTTGCAGACCCCACCTCTACTGGAAGGAGATTACGCCCAATCCTCCCATGGGTTGAACGAGATTCTGCTGAAATTCCCCGGCCGTCGTCCCCGGAACCTGTTGGCGGTCGGCGAGTGTGAATGGCAAATCGATTCGCGACACAATCCCCTCTTCCTGCACGCGCTGCTGGTCGATGGTTGGCGAGTATTCTGCGATGGCCGGTGCGTGGCACAGAGCGATGCTTCTGGAACGCAACGCGATTTGCAATCCTGGACTCCCCTGCACCTGGCCGCGGGACGTCACACTCTGCGGGTGGAGTTCTGGTGGCGCGAATTGAGCCCGAATTCTTTCTGTCGAATGGGAGTTCCCCGCATCGATTGCATGACAGATCTGGGACAATTTGTTCCCGACTGGACGTGCGAGTCGGCATCACCGGTGGAACCCGAGTCCTGCCTGGTTTTTCCCGAGCCCGTGTTTGATGTCGAAAATCTCTGGGTCACCGATCCGTCCGCATCAAGCAAGCCGATGAGAGAACTGGTCCGGCGAAACTTCCGGCCTTTTCGCATAAGATATTTTTCCCCCCGAAAGATTCGGATCGATGTGTGCCGGCCGAGGCCATCTTACGCGGACGTTGACCGCTGGGCGGTGCGTCGGGCGCGGGTTGCCTTGGCTCTGCTGGAACTCGAACCAGCGGGGGAGCACGATCCCTGGACCAACGCCGTGCTCGCGCAGCTTCGGCCGCAGCCACCTCCGTGGGATTCCGGCGATTTCGATGCGACTCTTTGCACGGAATTGCAGGCTCAAATCTCGCGGCTTTGGCGTCCCAACTCACCCCACTGGAATCACCTGAGGTTTCCAGCAGCCGCCCAACTGCCAATTGACGCCCGACAGTCCTTGTGGTTGAGCCTCGCTCAGGCTGGCCGCCCCCTCTCGCGAGAAACCCGTCTGGCATGGAGCCAAACACTGGCGGTTCCACAACACTGGGCGACCGAG
>JBKCTR010000253.1:0-6872 GCA_046318755.1 Planctomycetaceae bacterium | reverse complement strand
CGGACGCGCGGGTCGCGAAAGTGCTCGGCGATCGACTGGGCGATGATGGGGCCCACCTCTTCGACGGTGGCGAGCTGTTCGGCTGTCTGATCAAGCAGCAGGTCGAGGGTGCCAAACCGGTCGGTCAGGATCTGGGCGGTGCGAACCCCCACATGGCGGATATTCAGCCCCGTCAACAGTCGCCAGAGTGGGCGCGATTTCGACGCCTCGATTCCGTCGAGCAGATTGTCGACCGATTTCTCTCCCATCCGTTCGAGGGCCAGCAACTCGGGGCGGCGGTCGCGCAGACGGTACAGGTCGGCGAAGTTTTTCACCAGTCCCCCCTTCACCAACTGCTCAATCAGCTTGATCCCCAGTCCCTCGATATCCATCGCGGCCCGCGAGGCGAAGTAGCGGACCCCCTCGCGGAGCTGGGCGGGACACTCGGGATTGTGGCAGCGGATGTAGACCCCCCCCTCGTCTTTCGCCACATCCGAACCGCAGTCGGGGCAGTGGGTGGGGAAGTGGAAGGCCTGTTCGGTTCCATCCCGGCGGTGTTCCTCGACCCGCACCACGTGTGGAATGATCTTGCCCGCCTTCTCGACCACCACCCAGTCGCCAATCCGGACCCCCAGCCGCTGGATCTCGTCGCTGTTGTGGAGGCTGGCGCGGGACACGGTGGTTCCCGCAATCTCCACCGGCTGCAAATGGGCCACTGGTGTGAGTGTCCCGGTCTTTCCCACCTGCACCTCGATCGACTCGATGCGGCTGACCCCCTCGTACTTCTCGAACTTGTAGGCCACCAGCCATCGGGGACTTTTGCTGGTGGTGCCCAACGTCTCACGCAGCGCCAACTGGTTGACCTTGATCACAAACCCATCGACTTCGCAGTCGAGTCCCGGAATCTCCTCGAGCAGTTCGTGGCAGTACTCGATCGCGGCGTCAATGCCCCGCACCACACGCGCCCGCGGCGTGACGGGCACTCCCGCCCGGGCCGCCTGCTCGATGAAGTCCATCTGGGTGCGTTGTTCGGCCTGCGAAGAAGCCCCCACGCTGTGGGCGTAGAACCGCAGTTTGCGGGCGGCACACAGCCGGGGGTCGAGCAGCTTGAGCGCCCCGGCGGTGGCGTTGCGGGGGTTGGCGAACGGGGTCTCCCCCGCTGCGACCTGCTTGGCGCGCAGGTGGGCGAAGTCGGCATTCGAGATGTAGGCTTCGCCGCGAATCTCCAGCAACTCGGGGGGCTGATCCATCCGCAGGCGCAGCGGCAAACCCAAAATGGTGCGGGCGTTGTGGGTCACGTCGTCCCCCTGCCGGCCATCCCCTCGCGTGACCCCCTGCACGAGGGAACCCCGTTCGTAGATCAGCGACAGCGCCACCCCGTCGATCTTGTATTCGCAAAAGTAGTCGACCGGTTCGTCATTCCCCAGCAGTTTGCGAACCCGCTTGTCGAACTCGCGGACCCCCGCCTCGTCGTACTCGTTGTCGATCGACAGCATGGGGACGCGGTGCGTCACCGTGACGAAGCCCGCGATGGGCGTCCCGCCCACCTTGCGGGTGGGGCTGTCGGGGGTGGCCAATTCGGGATGCTGCGCTTCGAGTTCCACCAGCCGTTTCAGCAGCCGGTCGAACTCCAGATCGCTGATCTCGGGGTGTCCCTCAACGTAGTAGAGGGCGTTGTGCCGTTCGACTTCGGCACGCAGTCGCTCAATCTCGTGACGGGGACTGTGGCTCATGCGCAGACTCGGCCGGGGGGCTCGCGGGGAGAGAAGAGGACGCGGCGGTCTCAGCCGGGGGAGAGACCGGACGAACCACCGAGGGACTGGTATCAAACAGCATCGCCCCGGAACCGGCGATCAAAATGATCGCGATTTCCGAGGCGAGCAGCGGGAAGGCATTTGTTTCGAGCCACCGCACGAAGGGTGACGGGGGCTCCATCCAGGGGGTGAAGACCAGCGCCAGCGAGGTCACGCAGAACGCGAACCCCGCCAGCGCGGACAACACAAACAGCGGGTGCAACCGGTGGCGGGGCATCCAGGGGTCTCGAAAGACAACGCTTTGACCGCCGGCCACCGGCCCACGCCGGTTTACATCATCTTCTCGAAATCTCCCGCGGTCGAGATGAACATCTTCTTGGGATCGATCCGCTTCCGCAATGCCTTGAGGATGTCGTCGGCCGTCAGTTTGGAGATCGCGGCATCCTGCTTTGCGTAGAAGTCCATCGTGCGGCCGCTGACCAGGTTCGACCCCAGCATGCGGGCCAGCAGGGAGTCGTTCGACCGCATGCTCTGCTGCTGCTGCAACCAGCCTTGCCGGGCCTTTTCGAGCTCACCCGGCAGCAGCCCGTCCTTCATCAGTTTCTCGATCTCTTCGACCACGGCCTTCTGGACCTTGTCGGAGTTCTCGGGATTGCTGATGGCGTAGACCCGGAACAGGGTGTTTTCGTCGAGCGACGAGGCCTGGAGCTGCGACTGGATCGTGTAGCTGAGCCCCTCCTTCTGGCGAATGCGGTCTCCCAGCCGTGACGAGAGCGCCCCACCCCCCAGCAGATAGTTGCCAATGGCCAGCGCGGGGTACTCGGGGTCGCTGTCCTTCATGGCCAGGGGCATGGCCGCGAGATAGACGGCGTTCTTCTTGTCAGGCGTGAGAATCCGCTCATTGGCGGCATCCACTTTCGCCGCCGGTCGGGGAATGCGCACATACTTCTCGCCGCTCTTCCAACCGTCGAGCAGACTCTCGACCGAGGGAATGATCTCGGCGGGATCGAAATCGCCCACGATCGACAGTTCGCCATTCTCACCACCGAGGAACTTGGTGTAGAGCGCCTCAACCTGGTCGCGGGTGACGGCCTTCAGCAGGTCCATCTCTTCCGCAATCTCGGGGACATACCGGGGGTCGTCCTTGGGATAGGGCGAGAGGGCGCGGGCGACTTTCCGCTGGGCCAGGGCCTGCGGGTCGGTCAAGCCCTGCTCCATTCCCGACAGAGTCTCCTGCTTCAGCAGGTCGAGTTCCTTCTCGGGGAACGACGGCTCGCGCACGATCTGCCGCAGCAGGTTCAAGACCGCGGGCAGCGACTGTCGGCGAGCCTTGATGTTGAAGACCACTTCGCCTGCCGAACCCGAGACCGAGACAGCGGCCCGCAGCTTGTCGAATTCATCTTCGATCTGCTGCCGGGTCATCGACTTGGTGCCGCGCATCATCAACTCGGCCAGGACGTCGGCCGCCGAGGACTTCCCCTTCAGCGAGTCGAGCGAACCGTACTTGAGGGCCAACCGCATTTCGACGGCATTCCCCCGGGTCTTTTTCTCGATCAGCGACGCCTTCAGCCCCGACCGCAGCGTGACGGTCTTGGTGCGGGCGTCGATGTTGGCGGGAGAAACGTCGAACTGCTCACCGGTGGCGACATCTTCACGTCCCTTGTAGTCTTCGACCGTCTTCTTGAGGTCGACCACCTGGGGAATCTCGGACCGGTCGGGAGTGGCGGTGGGCTCGTACAGGCCGACGGTGCGATTGTCGGCCTTGAGGTATTTCTTTGCCGCCTCCGAGACCTGCTCGGGAGTGACGGCTTCCATGCGGTCGCGGTGCAGGAAGTACAGCCGCCAGTCTCCCTGGGCGGCCCAGTCACTGAGGGAGACGGCCAGCCGGGCACTGTCCGAGGCACCCAGCTCGCGCTGCTTCAGGAACACGGTCTTGATCCGCTCGACCTCTTCCTTGGTGACCCCCGACTGGGCCACTTCGGCGATCGTCGCCAGCATGGTCGACTGGATCTCGACCGGATCGACGTTGGGGGCCGCCTCGGCGAAGATCAGCATGATCCCCGGATCATGCAGCGAGAAGACGGTTCCCTGCACGCGGGCCGCTTTCTTGGTCTCAACCAACGACTTGTAGAGCCGTCCCGAGACATCGGCCGTCAGAATCCCTTCGAGCACCTCGCAGGCGGGAAACTCGGGGTGTCCCCCGGCGGGAACGTGATAGGCCAGCCCCACCTGCGGGACAGTGCCCACCCGCCGCATCCGCACCACGCGCTCCCCTTCCTGCACCGGTTCTTCGGTGTAGGTGGTGTTGAGCTTGGTCTCGGGCTTGGCCAGCGTGCCAAAGTGCTTGCCGACCAGCCCCAGCGCCTGTTCTGGATTGAACTTCCCGGCGATGATCAAGAGGCAGTTGTCGGGGCGGTAATACCGGCGATAGAAGTCTTTCAGGTTGTCGATCGGCACCCGTTCGATGTCGGCCCGGTTGCCGATGGTCGACTTGCCGTAGTTGTGCCACTCAAAGGCCGACGCCATCATCCGCTGCATCAAAGTGCGCTGGGGGCTGTTCTCCCCCCGCTCGAACTCATTGCGGACGACGGTCATCTCCGAGGCCAGATCGGCCGCGGCAACATTGCTGTTCACCATGCGGTCGGCTTCGAGCTTGAGGGCGAACTCCAGATTCTCGGGGGTCGACGGCAGGGTCTCGTAGTAGTTGGTGCGGTCGTACCAGGTGGTGCCGTTGAACTGGGCCCCCCGCTCTTTCATGATCGCGGGAATGTTCGCGTGGGTGGGAGTCCCCTTGAAGAGCATGTGCTCGAGCAGGTGGGCCATGCCCGCCTCGCCGTACCCTTCATGACGGGAGCCGACGAGATAGGTGATGTTGACCGTCACGGTGGGCTTGGAGTCGTCGGGCAACAGCAACAGCTTGAGGCCATTGGCCAGCCGATACTCGGTGATCCCCTCAACAGTGGCGACCTTGGTGATGCCGGCTGGCTGGGCCAACACAACTCCTCCTGAAATGTGCAGTCCCAGCAAGAGGACCGCCAGGCGACGGAAAATCATCGGAATCTTTCCCGGTGTGCAAAGAAACAGCGGACCAGTGACCTTCACCGGCCCGGCGGGATTGTTTAGGGGGCGAAGTCGGAAAGTCAACCACCAGCCTCCCGTCCGCTGCTTGCGGTGCCGTCGCCATGACCGGTACAACCGGATCCAATTGCCCACTTTCCCCTCTCGCTCGCCTCTGGTGAACTGATGATCCACAGCCCTCGTCGCCGCGTATCCCGCAGAAGTCTGCTGAAATCGGCTGCGGCTTCGAGCCTCGCGTTCACCATCGTTCCCCGGCACGTCTTGGGTGGTGCGGGATTCATCGCCCCCAGCGAGCGCGTCCGCATGGCGGGCATTGGCTGCGGGGGAATGGGAGGCGGAGACATTGGCACCTTCACCAAGCTGGGGTGCGAGTTTGTCGCGCTGTGTGATGTCGATGACGAGCGGGGAGCGGGAACGTTCAACGCCCATCCCCAGGCTCGCCGCTACCGCGATTTCCGCGAGTTGCTCGACCAGGAGGCGAAGAATATCGACGCGGTGACGGTGGGGACGCCCGACCACATTCACGCCGTCGCCACACTGGCCGCCCTGCGGGCGGGTAAACACGTCTACTGCCAGAAACCGCTCACGCACACACTGCTCGAATGCCGAACGGTCGCCCGAGTGGCCCGCGAGCAGAAGGTCGCCACGCAGATGGGAAACCAGGGACATGCCACCGAGGGGTCCCGACTGACCAACGAATGGCTGCGGGCCGGGGTGATTGGCGAGGTCCGCGAGGTGCATTGCTGGTCGGACCGGGCGGGGAAACTCTGGAAGCAGGGAATCGACCGTCCCACCGACCGTCCCGCCATTCCCAAAACGCTCGACTGGAATCTCTGGCTGGGACCGGTGGCCGAGCGTCCCTATCACCCGGCCTACTGCCCCACGCTGTGGCGGGGCTGGCTCGATTTCGGGACGGGGGCGATGGGAGACATGGGCTGCCACATCATCGACCACCCCGTCTGGGCGCTGGAGCTCGGTGCGCCGACCTCGGTCGAATCGCGGGTGACACTCGACGGCTCGGAGTTCGCCGGGGGGAAGCCCAACACCGAAACGTTCCCCATCGCCGCCACAATCTTTTATGACTTCCCCGCGCGGGGCAATCTGCCGCCAGTGCGGCTGACATGGTACGACGGCGGTTTGATGCCCCCCACTCCGGCTGAGATGCCCGTGGGTGAGGGCTTGCCGGGCAACGGGGTGCTCTACGTCGGCTCGAAGGGGAAGCTCTATCACAGCTCGCACGGCGGCATGCCCAAGCTGCTGCCGCAGTCGCTGCACGAGGCGGCGAATGCGGTCCCCAAGACCATGACCCGCTCCCCCGGCCACTACGAAGAATTCGTCAACGCCTGCAAGGGGGGGCCGCTTCCGGTCTCGAACTTCGAGTATGCCGGTCCCATGACCGAGACTGCCTTGCTGGGAGTGCTGTCGCTGCGAGCCCCCGGGCGGCGGCTGCTGTGGAACTCGGCCGAGATGAAATTCACCAACGCCCCCGATTTGAACCAGTTCACCCACATCGAGTACCGCAAAGGCTGGTCTCTGTAACCATGCACGCCTCGCGTTTCCGGTCCCAGGGGCCGTTGCCGTCTGCCATTCCGTCCGCCTCGCGCGCCGGCAAGATCCACTGGCTGTGGCTGGTCGGTCTGGCAGTGCTGGGACTGGTGGCGGCCGGGCCCACGCTGCTGGGCATGAGTCCGCTGCGCCACGATTTGCCCCGCACGCGGATGCGCGGCTTTCAGAACCGCATCGAGGTCGCGAGCGCTTCGCTGGGCTGGTTCAGCCCCGCCGTGCTGCGGGGGGTGAAGTTCTTCGACAACGACGGCGAACCCTTCCTGGAGATGGCCGAGACCCGCGATGAACGAACCCTGCTGGACCAGCTGCTGCGTCCCCAGGCCGGGCCGCGGCTCACAACGCGCGACACGCTGGTCTCGGTGAAGCTGCGTCCCGATGGCAGCAATCTCGAAGAGGCACTCCGCCCCGTACGGGAGTTTGTCGGCAAAAGTCATCCCCAACCCGAAACGATGCACAGCACCAACGCGACCCTGCGGATCGTCGACTCGGTAACAG
>JBKCTR010000252.1:0-5174 GCA_046318755.1 Planctomycetaceae bacterium | reverse complement strand
ACACTGCTCCGAGGACGAATTGGTCGACCGGGGATTTGTGGTCACCTCGGCGGGGGTTGCGGCCGGTGTCGGGCAACCCGCCAGCGACGACTCGATCGAGCAGATGCGTCTGCGGGGCATCGATCTGCGCAGCCACGAGAGCCAACCCCTGACCGACGAACTGCTCTCCCCAGCCGTCAGGGTCGTCCCCAAGACCCGCGGACAGCGCGAGCTGGTCGTTCTGCAGGTTCCGCTTCTGGCAGAGCGGGTGGCATTGCTGGCCCGCGATGGGGGCGATGTGGTGGATCCCATCGGCGGCGGTCCCGACGACTATCGCCGCTGTGCCGAGCAGATCGAAGCCAATCTCCGCCGGCTTCTGGACGAGTTTCCATCTGAAAGCTGACTTCGAGAACTCAACATGATCATTGCCGTTGGCAGCGACCACCGGGGCTTCAACACGAAGACCCACCTGATCGGTTTGCTGAATGAATTGGGACACCAGGGGATCGATTGCGGGACCGATTCGGCTGAAAGCGCCGATTACCCCGACTTCGCTGCCAAGGTCGCGCAGTTGGTGTCGCATGGGCAGGCCCATCGCGGAATCCTGATCTGCGGCACCGGAATTGGGATGGCGATCACCGCCAACAAGTTCGCTGGGGTTCGCGCCTGCACTTGTCACGACGAAATGACCGCGCGGCTCAGCCGCCAGCACAATGACACCAACGTGCTCTGTCTCTCGGCCGATCTGCTGGGGGAACGGGTGATGAACCGGTTGGTCGAAATCTGGCTGGCGACAGAATTCGAAAAGGGCCGACACGCACGGCGGGTCGAAAAGATCGCCCAATACGAATCGCAGGCGATGCACTCCGCGCCGGGCAACACATCTGGCTGCCCTTAAGCCGGCCCGGTTCCATTCCGTTTCCCCAATCTTTCTGCCCACCGCTCTCTGCAACTCCCAGGACGCCCCATGACTCCCGAGCACCTGCGATATTCGACCTCCGACGAATGGATTGCTGTCGAGGGGAATGTCGCCACCGTGGGCATCACCGATCTCGCCGTGCAGGCCCTGACAGACCTTGTGTTCATCGAATTGCCCAAACTGGGCAAAACGCTGCAAGTGGGGCAGGTCTTTGGCGTGGTCGAGAGTGTGAAGGCCGCCAGCGATCTCTATAGTCCAGTGGCTGGCGAAGTGGTGGAGGTCAACCAAAAGCTCAGCGATGACCTCGGCAAACTGTCTTCCGACCCATTTGGCAAAGGGTGGCTGATGAAGGTCCGCCTGTCGAGCCCCCCTCCGTCGACTCTGATGGACCGTGCGGGCTACGAAGCGAACTGGAACACCCGGCACTGAGAGTTCTGGTTGACTAGTCTGCTGCTGGGTCCGTTTCTTGGGCCCATCACAGAGTCCCATGTGTGGCTGGCGGGATCGGCAACGGGGCCTCCGGCGTCACCTTGACGCCATGCCGCTCTCCGCACAGTCCCGGGGATGTGCCTGTGCTGGAGACTGCTGGGTCACGGTACCTGCCCCCAGCAACCCCCGCGGCAGCCGCTGCCTGCGAGACGGGGCCCCGGTGGAGCAAGCCGGGTCGAAAGGGGTGTTCCGGCCGTGAGACCAGACCTCGTGGGCCATTCCAAGTGCCCGCCAAATCCATACGCGGGTGTCTGACACGACCCCGTTCGGCCTTCACTCAACCCGCGAGCGGTCGCGGCGTGAGGCTGATGCGAGCACGAACAGTGCCTCACAGACTCCCAGTCCCAAGAGCCACAGACTCGCTGCCAATACCACCAGCACGTAGATGGCAAACCAGCGGGGATCTCGGTGCCAGGTCAGCCAGAGATCTCCCAGCGGAATCAAGAGCCCCAGGCCGATCAACAACCCCACGATCCAGGTTCGACGCCGGGTGGCCCTGGTTCCGACGGCTGGCCCTCCGTCCGCCCATGTCGCACTTCCCCCCACCGACACGTGCCGTTTGGAGAAGAGCATCGCCGCCAGCAGCAATCCTCCCCCAAAGAGGAAGGAGACCAGAACGCTGTCCGAAGGGGGCATCGTGGAAACTGGGGGAGATTTGCGGGGGGAGTCGGAGGAAAATCGAAAAAAATCGCCACTCCGGAAGACGAATCGTCGCCCTCCTTCCAAACCGGACAATCCTCACAATCCCACGGGCCAAAATCCAGAGAAATCCTCAAAAACTGCTGAGATTTCACCGGAAACCCCCTGCTCCGCAAACCTGTCAGACCGGCGGTCCTGCACCTTCCTCGCCCCACACCGAGGACCCTTCAAATCTGAACGGTAACTTAATTTTCCGGAAACGGCCAAAGCGTTCTGCCACGCGAAGTTAGGGAATTACGAGACAACCAAACCAAGGGTTGGTGACACCGGACTGCTTGACAACTGGAGATCGCAGTTTAAGATGCCGAACCAACACAAGACACAACTGCTTGGGGCCAACCGATAGTCAGCCCCAACAGGTTGTGTCCCGGTTGTCATTCCTCGAGTGTCTTCCCCCGCTGGCATTCTGTCCAGATTCGAGGACTGGGTGATTTATTTGAAGGTCACCCCTCGCGACTCTCTCCCTCAGGACCTTTTTCAGGAACGCACGATGCGTACGAAGCACGGAAACGCTGTCCACGACCGGTCGGGAACAAATGGCCACGCGAACCAGAATGCCCGCGGCCTTCCCGTTCCAGTGTATTTCTGTCCCGATGGTGCCGATCCCTTCGACACCGTGGCATGGGATTTGCGGTCCGCTCAGATCAAGGACGAGAACGGCAAAGTCCTCTTCGAACAAAAGAACTGCGAAATCCCCTCCACCTGGAGCGCACTCGCCACCAATGTGGTCGTCAGCAAGTACTTCTACGGAGAGGCCGGCACCGCCGAACGCGAACACAGCGTCCGTCAGGTCATTCACCGCGTCGCCCGAACCATCGCCGACTGGGGCACTCAGGATGGCTACTTCGCCTCCCCCCAAGACGGAGAGAATTTCTACCGTGAACTCGCCTGGCTTTGCCTCCATCAGCATGGGTGTTTCAACTCACCCGTCTGGTTCAACGTGGGCCTCTACCAGCAGTACGGAGTGAAGGGGAGCCGCGGCAACTACCGCTGGGATACCGTCACCCGCTCGATTCAGCGGCCCGAAACCTCCTACGAGTTCCCCCAAGCCTCGGCCTGTTTCATCCAGTCGGTCGAAGACAACATGGAGGACATCATGCGTCTCGCCACCAGCGAGGCCATGCTCTTCAAATTCGGCTCCGGAACCGGCACCGATCTCTCCACCATTCGCAGCGCCAAAGAAAAGCTCTCTGGCGGGGGCACCCCCTCCGGTCCGCTCTCCTTCTTGCGGGTCTACGATCAGATCGCCGCTGTGGTAAAGTCGGGGGGCAAGACCCGCCGGGCGGCCAAGATGCAAAGTCTCAAGGACTGGCATCCCGACATTCTCGACTTCATCCAGTGCAAGGCCAAGGAAGAAAAGAAGGCCCGCACCCTCATCGCCTCGGGTGAATACGACTCGAATTTCAACGGCGAAGCGTACGGCTCAATCATGTTCCAGAACGCCAACCTGTCGGTCCGCCTGAGCGATCCGTTCATGCAGGCCGTACTGGCCGACGGTACCTGGAAGACCCACTGGGTCACCGATCCCCAGCGGCCCGGTCCCGAGTACCGTGCCCGTGATCTGATGCGGCAAATGGCTGAGGGAACGTGGCTCTGTGGCGACCCTGGTGTGCAATACGACACCACCATCAACCGCTGGCATACCTGCAACCGCAGCGGGCCCATCAACGCCAGCAATCCCTGCAGCGAGTACATGTTCCTCGACGATACCGCCTGCAACCTCTCCAGCCTGAACTTGAAGAAGTTCCATCTGGAAGACGGCACCTTCGACGTGGAACGCTTCCGCCGCGCGGCGTCGATCTTCATCACCGCCCAGGAAATTCTGGTCGATCACGCCAGCTATCCCACGCCGGCGATCGCTGAGAACAGCCATCGCTACCGCCCCCTGGGATTGGGCTACGCCAACCTGGGCAGCCTGCTGATGTCGATGGGTATTCCCTACGACAGCGACGCCGGGCGGGGCATCTGTGGAGCCCTCACGGCCCTGCTCACCGGGGAAGGCTACCTCACCTCCAGCGAGATCGCGTCGAACATCGGACCCTTCGCCGGGTATGACGAGAACCGCGAGCCCATGCTCCGCGTCATGGAAATGCACCGCGACGCGACCCGCCAGATTCACCCCGCCTGCCCGCAGTATCTGAGAGATGCAGCGGCCGAGGTCTGGGATGAATGCGTGGTCTCGGGCCGACAGTTCGGCTACCGGAATGCCCAGGCAACCGTGCTGGCCCCCACCGGCACCATCGCGTTCATGATGGACTGCGACACCACCGGGATCGAACCCGACATCGCCCTGGTCAAGTACAAACAACTGGCCGGCGGCGGCATGATGAAAATCGTGAACCGCACCGTCCCGCATGCCCTGGAAACCCTGGGATACAACCAGGCCCAGATTGACGCGATTGTCGCCCACATCGACAAGCAGGACACGATTGAGGGTGCCCCCGGCCTCAAGGCCGAGCACCTGCCCGTGTTCGATTGTGCCTTCAAGGCCCGCAACGGCTCGCGTTCGATCCACTGGAGGGCCCACGTGGGAATGATGGCCGCCGCCCAGCCGTTCTTGTCGGGAGCGATCTCAAAGACGGTCAACATGCCCGAAGATTCGACGGTCGAAGATATCGAGGCGGCCTACATCGAGGGTTGGAAGCTGGGACTGAAGGCCCTCGCCATCTACAGAGACAATTCCAAGGGAAGCCAGCCTCTGGCCACCTCCAAGGAAAGCGACCGCAAGAAGAAGGTCGACACCCCCGCCAGCGAGGCCCCCACGACCCCCACCGTGGTGGCTGCCCCCGCGGTGGTCGCCGCCCCGTCCGCCCCGGCCCCGTTCCGGCGGCATCTCCCCTCGACCCGCCGTTCAGTCACCCACAAATTCTCCGTGGGAGGCCACGAAGGCTACGTCACCTTCGGTCTGTTCGAAGATGGCAAGCCGGGCGAATTGTTCATCACCTTGGCCAAGGAAGGGCGCACGATCGGCGGCCTGATGGACCCCATCGGCCCACTCACTTCTCTCGCCCGGCCAAACGGTGTGCCGCGCGAGGCGCGGGTCCACAAGTTCAGCCACATGCGGGTTGAGCCGTCGGGCTGGACCGGC
>JBKCTR010000251.1:0-7531 GCA_046318755.1 Planctomycetaceae bacterium | reverse complement strand
AGACGGCAATACGAGGTGAGTCGTGCCCGACTGGTTGTTCGACCTGACTGTCCCGCAGGTGCTGGGAGTCGTGCTCGTGGTCTTCATGGGGGGAACCGGCCTGGGGGCTCTTCTGATGAGGCCTTTGTTGCTCCGTCTGGTCGTCCGTCAGGCCGACTGGAACAGCGTCGTGAGTGCCGTGCTGTCGTGTTTTGGTGTCTTCTATGGACTCTTGCTCGGCCTGCTGGCGGTGGCGGCGTATGAAAACCGCAATGGCGTCGAGGATGTCGTCACGCGGGAGGCGTTGTACCTCCTGGGATTCTACGGCGATCTCGAGGCCTCCTATCCCCCCGATGAGGCCCAGGAACTGAGGCTTTTGCTGCGAGAGTACGTCGAGGCGACCATTCAGAAGGACTGGCCGAGCCAGTCGCGGGGCGGGATTCCCCGTGCGGGGTCCGCGGTGATTCTGCGGATCAACAAACGGCTGCGATCGTTTGAGCCTCGCAACGATCGTGAACGGCTGGTGCACGAACATGTGCTGCAGTCGTGGGATCATCCGCGCGAGTTGCGCAGGCAACGAATGTATGCCGTCAGCACCGGCCTGCCAGACATCCTGTGGTATGTCGTGTTGATGGGGGCGGTCTTGACGATCGTCTTCGTCTATCTGTTCGACCTGAGTTTTCGAAGCATCCTGTTCCTGAGTGGACTCCTCTCCTTCTTCATGGCCACCGTGATCGGAGTGATCCTTGTTCTCGATCGCCCCCTGCAGGGACCGCGGGCGGTCACGCCGCAACCCTTTGAGATGATGCTGGAGCGGGCGATGAAACCCGGCACCACTCTCGAGCAGCAGGCAGCCGAGGAACTGGGTCGGCAGCGGCTGGAGAAATAAGCAGCTGAAAACCCGAAAGGGGAGAGTTGCATTCACCAGAGAGTGAAATTGGACCTGTCCCCTTTCTGCGGATCATACTACGGCAGGACGGTTGAGATCCGAGTAGGGGTAGTGCCCAGCCTGTTTGAGGCGGTCGAGCAGGTGCTGCCCGCCGTGCTCGCGGGCGTACGCCATCTCGGAGGGGTGGATTTCGAGGACCAGCAGCAGGCCGAAGTCAGCCGGTTCGTCGGCCTCCTGACCGTAGCTGTCGAAGATCAGGCATTTGCCCCCCAGGGTCTCGAACTCTTCGGGAAACTCGCAGGTCTCGTGCGGATTCAGGCTGGCCTGTTCGCTGTAGCGGGCGATGCAGTTCAGAATGGGACTGATGGTTTGCAGGGCCCGGCCGAACGGGGTGGCCGCCTCGTCTTTGTTATCGAACTCGAGCGGGTGCCGCGTGAACATCACCAACTCATACGAGTCGAATACCTCATTGGATGCACCTTCGCCCGGAAACTCACTCAGCTCCTTCGTGGCGACGCCGACTCCGGGAATGCCGTTGGGGAAGAAGTACAGGTCGAGGCTGCCTCCCAGGGCATACGGAACCAGGGCATGCAGCACCATGTCATGCTCGGGACCCAGCCGTTCCTCCAGCAGGGCCGATTTGCGTTCGTACCACTCATCAGCCAGTCGGGAATCGTCGTCGTCAGACATCGTGCACTGCCGCCAGGATCAGGAAAGGAAAGGACCGAGAAACCGCGTCGTGGGCCAATTCGTCCTTCCCTCACAGTGTACCCGCTGCACGGGTGAGTCACGAGGACCGGCGCTTGGGGCAGCGTCGAGCGGGTGCGACAGGACATGTTCCCCACCCCGCGGTCGACAGCCCATCCGTCAGCATTCCGGCGACCGATGGCGTTGTCGCATGGTGCGAATCGGGTCCCGGTTTGTGAACCTCTCCGGGAATCTGTTAGTGTCGCCATATCGGACCGATTCCGGATCCGCGTTAAGGAGAGGGGTTGCAACCTCTCTCCGCATGCTTCACTGCCTCCTCTGTTCGTACGCTGTCTGCCTCGATGCCCCCGCTTGAGTTGAAACCCGAATCGGTCTGGTGGTCGACGTTGACCCCGGCCCAGCAGGCCGAATTGTCTCGCGATGATGGTCTGGCCCCGGAGCCCGATGTGCTGGTGGTCGGGGGGGGAATCATTGGGTTGGCCGTGGCGCACGCCCTCGCGCTGCAGAAGCAGTCGGTGCAGTTGATTGAGCAGGGAACCCTGGGGGGCGGAGCGACGGCGGGCTCGGCCGGAGGCATCTGGCCCGCCGACCAGGGACCGCTCCATCCCCCCGGGTTTGGGCCACTGGCCCTGCTGAGCCGCGATTTGTGGGGACGCCTGTCGCTCAAGCCCGACTTCGACCTCGACTGGCGGGTGAATGGCTTCCTCACGGTCAATCCCGAGCGGTTCCAGGGAGATGCCCCCCGGTTCGCCGCCCAGGCCCAGGAATTGGGCTATACCGTGCACGCGATCGATGCCGAGCAGGTGGCCCGGTTGGAACCCCGGCTGGCCCCCGCCCCGGCTGGCGGGATCCACTGCCCCTCAGACGCCCACCTGCACCCATTGAAGGGGGCGGTCTCTTTCGCCCGAGCCGCCCGTCGGGGGAAGGCCCGACTAGCCGTCCAGACCCGCCTGCTCGACATTCAGCGTGCCGGGGGACGGGTGGTGTCGGTCAATACCTCCCGGGGAGTGTGCCAGCCGCGCCACCTTGTGCTCTGCACCGGCCACGAGGCGTCGCTTCCGGCGGGAGTGCTGCGGCCCGTCTGGGGCCAACTGATCGCCACCGAGCCGCTCCCCCCGCTGATAAAATGCACCATCGGCGGACCGTTCCTCACCCTGCAATTGAAGACGGGCGAGGTGGTGACGGGCGGGACACAGGCCGAAGGGGCCAACCTCGTACCCGACGCCGAACTCTCGGCGAAACTGGTTGAGGGAACGCGGCAGTTGCTGCCGGGGGCGGCGGACCTGCGGTTCACGCGCGTGTGGTGCGGGGTGCGGTCGACCACCCGGGACGGACTGCCGATCATCGATCGGGCGGTGGGGAGTGAGAATGAGTGGCTGGCGGTGGGCCACCATCGCAACGGCCTGTTGTTGGCCCCCGCCACGGCCGAGTTGCTGGCGCGGTGGATGCTGACGGACGATCAGCCCGAAGAATTGCAGGCGTGCGGGCTGCGGCGATTGGTGGAATAGTGGGTGCGAGGGGGGTGGGCGGCAACGCACGATAACGCACGGCACAGCCCGTCGTGTCGACCATGCCGGATGCAGACCCAGGGTCATCCCGCGCGGTTTATCGCGATGTCGGCCAGTCGAGGCGGGCGATGCGGCCCGATTGGAAGCCGAGGATCACGCTGTGGCCGAGAGGGTCGCAGGCGACCCGGCAGACGTCGTCGGGCAGAATGGCCTGCCATTCGACATGCCCGGTTTCGTCCACGAGGTAGAAATGGCGTTCCATGGTGACCACCGCCACCTTACGGCCCGAATAGCTGGCCGCGACCCGGCAGGCGGTCCCACCCACCTGGTACGAACCGACCTGTTCCCCGGTTTCGTCATGCACCTGGATGCCGTGCGAGAAGCAGGCGAGCAGCACGACATCACCCCCCCGGGCGACCGCCAGGTCTCCCACGTTCGAGTACAGGGGCTGTTGGTAGATCTTGGTCCCCGTGAAGGAATACCGGCAGAGCAGTCCGTACTCGGCCACGCCGATCAGCTCGGCCACAGTGGGGATGAATTCCAGCGCGATCAACGGCTGCTGTGTGGAGAAGGTGCGGATCCGTCGGCGGAAGCAGTCGTAGAGAACCAGTTCGCCATCGGCCAGGCTGACCGCGGCGTATTCGCCATGGGGATCCAGTGAGATCGACGCCGCCTGTTCGGAATGCTCGAGACAGCCCTGGAAGACCAGCTGCGGATTGAACCAGTACAGCTTGTCGTCCCCCACCAGGGCCACACCTCCGCCCCCGGTGTCTGAGAACGAGAGGGCCCGGATCGGGGAGGGGCCGCGGATCAGGTTGGCCAGCCGGCCGGACGAATCGAGCTGGTACATGCCCCCCACGGCATCCGCCGCCAGCACCTCGCCGGTCTCGCGAGCCCAGCGGAGGGCGACCAGGGGGGCCTCGGTGGCGAAGTTCCAGGCGAGCGTGGGGGCGGCTCCTTCACCCCACCGCCACCAGTCGTCGGGCAGACCGGCTTTCGAGCCACTCATCGGGCCGCCAGATCATTTCGCAGCAGCCGCAGCGCCTGCCGCAGGTCTTCATCCCCCTCGATGTCGATCTCGGTGGCCGACCGCAGCGACTGCCGGTCGGCGGGAGGCTCGGGCACTTCGATGTCGGGCCGCAGCCCCACCTTGGCCAGGTTCTGACCGCGGGGAGAGTAGAACTTGGCGGTGGTCACCCGCAGACCGCATTGCTGCTTCGCCTGGAAGATGGTCTGAACCGACCATTTGCCGAACGAGCGCCGGCCCACGATGGTACCGCGGCGATGATCTTTGAACGCTCCCGCAACAATCTCACTGGCACTGGCACTGTCGCCGTCGATCAGCAACACCACCGGCAGAGTCCAGGTGCCGGGCTGCTTGGCGGTGAATGTTTCATTCTGCCGGGGGCCGCGGATCTGCACCAGGGTCCCCTCGGCGAGGAACCGGTCGAGCACTTCGACAGCGGCCGAGAGCAGCCCCCCGGGGTTTCCCCGCACGTCGAGAATGAGCGACTGCATTCCCTGCTGGTCGAGCCGGGCCAGGGCCTGGTCGAGTTCGCGGGCGGTCGAGTCCTGAAACGTGGTGAGCTGGATATAACCGACGCCACTGGGGCGGTCGACAATCTCGGCCACCGGAATACTCTGGATTTCCACCGGTCGGCGGGCGAGCACGAGCGTGCGCCGGTCTTCCGACTTGCCCCGGCGGATCTCCAGCCGGACTTTGGAACCGGCTTCCCCCTGCAGCAGATTGGCCGCTTCGTCGGTATTCAGTTCGGTCACGTCGGTGCCGTCGATCGTGGTGATGAATTCCCCTTTCAACAGGCCCCCCTCAGCAGCGGGGCTGCCGGGCAGCACATTCACGAGGAACATCCCCTGTCCCGGTTCGGCCTTGATCTCGACCCCCAATCCCACGAAGTTGCCGTGGATGTTGCTCATGAGGTCGGTGTAGCGGCCGGGGGTGAGCAGGCCGCTGTAGTCGTCGAGGGCGTGGCACCCGCCGAACACGTATTCGAGCCAGACCGCGGTGGGAGGAACAGCCAACTCGCGCTGGCAGAGATTGGCGACCTCTTCGACGAACCGTCGGGCGTCTTCGAAGTCGGCGACCCGGCGATTCCAATAGTCTCCCGGGCGCCGCAGGACGTTGCGGACCTCCTCGGCCCGCCCCCGGCGGTCGTCGGGAACGTGCCGTGCCAGAAAACGCGGTTCATCGAGCGCCTGGTACAGGCTCTCGGTGCCGTGGGCCACGAAGCTGGTCAGCGAGACGGGTTCGACATACTGCGACTGCGTGCGCCGATAAATGTCTTCGAACAGTCCCATCGCCTCGCTGCGCGAACGGACCAGCAGGTTCCGTTCGAAGCTGCGGTCGGAATAGCGGCGATCGACACTGAGGTGCACCTTGCTGCGGCGCATGCCGTATTCGAGTTCACCACACTCGGGCCACTGACGGCAGGACTTTTCGTAGTGCATGATCGCGTCGGCCCACTTCCGCGACTGCTCCAGTTCCACCCCACGGTTGACCGCCTGGCGGATTTCCGTGGTGAGGGGACGCGAGGAGGGATTGCCCGCCCGCGACGGGGTCAGGGCGAGGGCGACGCTGAGGCCGGCGCAGAGAAAAAACAGACCGGGACGCAGGTGTCTTGAGGCAGACATACGAAAGACTCGCGGTCACCGAGGAGACGAAGGGGCAGTTCTCGAGGGATGTCAATCTGTGGCTCCTTTCCGACCGGCCCCCGGGAAAACCCTCCCGGGACCAGTGTCCGTCCCTGGACCGCCGCGGCAGTCTCGACTGCGGCAACGCTCGCTGCGATTGAGTATAGATCACAAAAAACGCGCCGGGGGAAATCGATTTTGGAACATGGCCCCGCACAACCGCTACAACCAAACCATCGCCGGGACCACGTCTTCGGTCTGGTGATCGGGGGCTTGCCGTTTCTGGCGCGGGGGCAAAGGGGGAGCATCCACCGACCGAAACTGCCTCGCTTTACTTCAATTCTTCCGAATGCGAACATCTCCCACTGGGAGACTCCTGACTCTCCCCATGACTCCGGTGTTCTTTCCCTCCCCTGCGCCAAGGTTGCGATATGTCCCGCCCCACCTCCCGTCGTCTGTTTCTACAGCACAGTTCGGCCGCCGGTTTGTTCGCCGCGGGTCTGCACGTCTCGGGGACCCCGGCGCGGGCGAGTCTCTCGGCGAATGACAAGCTGAACATCGCGGCCATTGGGGTGGCGAACAAGGGGGGGCCCAACATCGATGAACTGGCGGGGCAGAACTTCGTCGCCCTCTGCGATGTCGATGAGAATTACCTCACCCAGTGGGGCGAGAAGCATCCCCAGGCCCGACGTTACCGCGACTACCGCGTGATGCTTGAGAAGGAAGCCAAGAACATCGATGCCGTGGTCGTTTCAACGGCCGACCACACCCACGCGCCCGCCGCCTCGGTGGCCCTCGACCTGGGGAAGCATGTGTACTGCGAGAAGCCTCTGTCCCACACCGTGGCTGAGGCCCGCGCCCTTGCGAGACTGGCGAAGAAGAACAAGCTGGCCACGCAGATGGGAACACAGATCCATGCGACCGACAACTACCGGCGGGTGGTCGAGATCATCCAGGGAGGAGTGATTGGCCCAGTGCACGCGGTTTACAACTGGTGCAACAAGGGATGGTCCAACGGGCGGTTCAATTGCGGGACCACCCCCACTCCCAAGCACCTCGACTGGGATCTGTGGTTGGGCCCCGCCAAGCAACGGCCGTATTGCGAGAATGTGCATCCCGGGAATTGGCGCAGGTTTTGGGAATATGGCTCGGGCACGTTTGGCGACATGGCGTGCCACGTCATGGACCTCCCCTTCTGGGCCCTCAACCTGCGGTTTCCCACCAAGGTCTCATGCGAAGGGCCCGAGTTGCACGCCGACGGCGCCCCGTCTTGGGCCAAGGCGACCTACGAATTCCCGGGAGCCGGGGGGAAGCCGCTGATGTGCTACTGGGCCGACGGGGGCGAGAACTTCGACCTGGTGAAGCAGACCAACGACTACGACGGCAAGCCCCTCTCGGACTGGGGACTGGGAATTTTGTTTGTGGGAGAGAAGGGGATGCTGGCGGCAGACTACGGCCGTCGGCAGTTGCTGCCCAAAGAGAAGGCGCAAGAGTTCAAGCTGCCCGAGCAGTCTTTGGCTCCCTCGATGGGGCACTGGAACGAATGGGTGCACGCCTGCAAGACCGGAGCGCCGACCCTGTGCAACTTCGATTACTCGGGAGCTCTCACTGAGACCGTGCTGTTGGGGATTGTCGCCTTCCGGGCCGGGGCCGGGTTCAATTGGGATGCCGACAACCTCATGGCCAGCCTCCCCAAGGCGCAGGAATGTGTCAGCAAGGAATATCGCAAGGGATTTGAAGTGGTCGGCCTGAACGGCTGATGGCCGCCACGAAGGTTTCGGTCGTGATATGAAAACAG
>JBKCTR010000250.1:0-1992 GCA_046318755.1 Planctomycetaceae bacterium | reverse complement strand
CCGCTTGCGGAATTCGTCCAGAGCCGCCCGCAGGGCTTTCTCGGTGGCGTCGGTACAGTTCTTCGAGTCGAGGGTGGGGTGGCGGGCGTCGGACCTGGAGTCTTCGGCCACCGACTTCGTGCATCCCCTGTTGGAAGGGCGAACCGAGCAGAAGAACGGGAGACTGCTGATCCTGACCTCGAACCGTGGTCTTTGCGGTGGTTTTAATGCGGGGGTGATGAAGATCGCCCTGCAGCGCATCCGCGATGCCAAGGCGGCCGGTCAGAATCTGCGGATCGAGGTCTCCGGCAAACGCGGGATCAACATCCTCAAGTTCCAGAAGATCGACTTCGGTCAGTCGTTCACCGGGTTTGAGGACAAGCCCCGGTTTGACGAGGTCGACCAGATCGCCTCCCGCTACATCGCCCAATACACGTCGCGGTCGATTGACTTCGTCGACGTGGCCTATGTGCGGTTTGTGTCGGCGGCGAGGCAGATCGCCTCTCTCGACTCGCTGTTGCCGCTGGCCAAGCCGCAGGTCAAGGAAGGGGCGGCGGAGGCGGCCGTCGATTACGAGTTTCTCCCGAATCCCCGGGAGATTCTCGAGGAGATTTTGCCGGCGGCATTCAAGGCGCGGCTCTTCAAGTGCTTCCTTGATGCGGCTGTGTCGGAACAGATCTTCCGGATGGTCGCCATGAAGGGGGCCACCGAAAACGCCGGCGAGATGATCAGTTCGCTCAGCCGGCAGTACAACCGGGCCCGCCAGGCCCAAATCACCAGCGAGCTGAGCGAAATCATCGGTGGGGCCGAGGCGATCAAGTAACCTGCTTGCCCCTCTCTCCCGCACAGTTCGCATTCACTTCGCCCACCACGCAGACTTTCACGACCCCCACGGGTCTCCCGAGCATCCGGAACAGACACATGGTCACGGCTACCGGCTCCAAGAACATCGGCAAGATCACCCAGGTCATCGGGTCGACCTTCGACTGCGAGTTCCCCGAGAACAAGCTTCCCGAAATCTACAACGCGGTGAAGATCGACTCGAACCAGAAGGGGGTCGAGATTCACCTCACCGGAGAGGTGCAGCAGCACCTGGGGGGTAGCCGCGTTCGCTGCGTGGCCCTGGGGTCCACCGATGGTCTGATCCGCGGGATGGATGTGGTCGACACTGGCGCTCCTGTGTCGGTTCCCGTCGGCAAGGGAACTTTGGGCCGGGTGTTCAACGTGACCGGCGACCCGATCGACGGCCGGGGCGAAGTCAAGGCGGAGGAGCGGTGGCCGATTCACCGGCACGCCCCCGAGCTCGGCAAGCTGAGCGCCAAGACCGAGGTCTTCGAGACCGGGATCAAGGTGATCGACCTGCTGACCCCCTTCGTCCGCGGTGGCAAGGCCGGTTTGTTCGGCGGTGCCGGTCTGGGCAAGACCGTGATCCTGACCGAACTCATCGCCCGTATCGCCTGTGCCCACGGTGGTTTCTCGGTGTTCGCCGGGGTGGGTGAACGGACCCGCGAAGGGAACGACCTCTGGCTGGAAATGCAGCACACCAAGATCGGCCAGACCGGTCGCAGCGTCATCGAGCAGACCACCATGGTGTTCGGCCAGATGAACGAACCCCCTGGAGCCCGTCTGCGGGTCGCCCTGACCGCCCTGACCATGGCCGAGTGGTTCCGCGACGCCACCGGCTCCGACACACTGCTGTTCGTCGACAACATCTTCCGCTTCTCGCAGGCCGGTTCGGAAGTGTCGGCTTTGCTGGGGCGTATGCCCAGTGCCGTGGGTTACCAGCCCACCCTGGGAACCGAGCTGGGTGAACTGCAGGAGCGGATCACCTCGACGACGAGCGGGGCCATTACCTCGGTGCAGGCGGTGTATGTGCCGGCCGACGACCCGACCGACCCCGCCCCCGCCACGGCGTTCGCCCACTTGGATGCGTTCATCTACCTGGAACGCCGGATCTCGGAAAAGGGCATTTACCCCGCCATCGATCCGCTCGCTTCTTCGAGCCGGATTCTC
>JBKCTR010000249.1:0-3686 GCA_046318755.1 Planctomycetaceae bacterium | reverse complement strand
CAAGCGGTCACTGCCATCGATGCACTCACTCGCGACGACTCCGAACGGTTCCAGATCCGATTCCATCCCCGCGAAATGGCGCTTCGGGTTGGAACGGCTTGGTCGCAGAGTACCGCCGCCCCCGGCAACGCGGCAACGGTGCCCAGGGCGGTCTCCACCCGTCGGGATGCCGAGACACCCCGACGCAGGCGACGGCTTCGCCGCTGGGGAGTCCGCGGGGCGATATGGTCATCCCCAGGCTCAAGAAACGCTTCCGGTCCGGGGAGCCGCTGGAGTATAGACGCTCAGATCGCGGCCCTCGATGCCGGTGGTGCGGGGCTGGAAGACAAAGACCGGCCGCTGCTGGTACTACCCCACCACCTCGCGGCATCGCCGGTGGTGCTGACGGAGGCCGAGTTTGACTAGGGGTTGAAGCTCAACTCGCCGCGCGACCAGAGGCAGACGGTCCGCTACGTGGCGAGGCGGGCCCTGTTCGACCGCTTCACCGAAGCGGCCGGGCTGTCGGCGACTGCTCGATCAGCGCGGCACCCACTGCAACACGGGCAGCTATGGGCGGGGCAGCCGTCGCCGGGGCAATCGGACTGGCCCCCGGCTTTCCTAAGCAGCACGCCAGAGCCGCCACCGCCAGCACTACGGCCATGCCCCGGCGTAGTCCGGCACCAAACCCGGTTCGCCGCGCACCGCGACCGACATCCCGCATCGCGGAATTCCTGGGCCAAGCGGTCACTGCCAACGATGCACGCACCCGCGACGACTCCGGGAGGTTCCAGATCCGGTTCCACCCTCGCGATAGGGCGCTTCGGGATGGAACGACTGATTCGCAGAGTACCGCCGTACCCGGCAACGCGGCAACGGTGGCCTGGGCGGTCTCCACCCGTCGGGATGCCGAGACACCCCGCCGCAGGCGACGGCTTCGCCGCTGGGGAGTCCGCGGGGCGATATGGTCATCCTCTGGCTCCAGAAACGCCTCTCGTCCTTGGGGCCGCTGGCGGATTGACTTTTGGCTGCGAGCAAAACGCCGTGGCCGGCGCCGAGCTAGGCGGTCGGTCAGCCACAGCCCCATCGCTCCCGCCGCCAGCAGTCAGCTGAGAGACACCTTGCCAAATCTATCGAGCCAAGTCGCGACTCTGCTCTGCATGATAAACCGCGATTGCGCAACTACTTCCTTCCAACAAGTTCCATCGATATCATCCGATAGAATGGGTCTTGCACAACCCAAATCGCACAGACAACTGCGAACCGAGAACCAGAAGTTATCGACCAGATGTTCACAGACATTCCAATTTTGCTGCTCGACCTCGAAGGATTCTCCACACTTCAGGGGACGTCGGAAAAACGAGCGGTGCTCGAGCAATTGCAGAGAATGCTCACCCAGGCGGCACGGTTTTTCATGCCGTTTGGTGACCCGTGGAAAAAATGGCGTCGGCATGGAACGGGAGACGGTTATTACTTTCTCTTCGATGGCAACGTCGGTCCCCAGGTCGCCTTGCGCTACTACCAGTCGATCGTTGATCAATTGACTGGGTACAACGACGGTGTTGGAAAGACCTTTCCCATTCGCATCCGTGCCGTTCTGGCACACGGAAATGTGGAACTGGTCGACGATCAATTGCTGAGTGACGAGTTCATTCAGGCGGAACGGTTTATCAGCGATGCCGCATTCAAGCAATTCGCATTGCAGCGCTCGCTACCAGCCTCTCTGGCAGTGACCAACCTCTTTCACCACCGCCTGCAACGCTCGCTGTTGGATGAGGAACTGTTTCCCGACTCGCAACTCAAGAATGTGAAGTGGAATGAGTTGGTGGTGGTCGACAAGCATGGTCAGCGGCACCGGGGGCAGGTGGAAGGGGTCGATTGGCTTCCAGCCGCGCAGATTCCTCTCGCGCCCCCCGCCCCCCATTCCCTAAGACTGGGGATTCTGCTGGGTCACTCGCGAGACAACGAGTTGCCCGAAGCGGTGGAGATGATGCAGGCGGCAGTCAACACTCTACGACAAAGCCACCTCGACGTTCGCATCTGGGTCGACCAGGCATCCGAAGGGGCACTCCGACGTCTGGGACAAGCCGGGTGCGACATCCTGGTCTTCTACGGGCACGGGACCGAACTGGGGCGTTTACTGTTTGTCGAAGGAGCACGCGACTTCGGTGAATTGTCGAGTGGCCTGGGGCTGCAGGCGTTTTGGCAGCTATTGCAGGGAGCGATTGTCTTCGCCTGTTACGGAGATCGCTTCGCCGAGAATCTTCCTTGTCCATGGGTCGGCTTCACGGAGGAAATCCTGCGTGACGCACCGCGAGGCTATTTCCACGCAATGGTCGAGGACCTGAAACAGCACAGTTGGCGCGAGGCCATTTCATTGGCGCATCAGCGCACTTCCACCAGTATGGAATCCTCTTTCGCCGAGGTATTCAAAGTTTCACCGGCTCCATGGCCAGAAACACGCATTCCCAAGGGGGACGCAGTGGTGGAGCGAGGAAGCCCCCGCCTGCTGAATACGGTCGAGGTTGACTTGGCAAGCGTGAGTCTTGCCGGGGTGGTTTATCCGGACCACGATCCGTTTGTCGGACGAAAGGCCGACCTCAGACGGTTGCAGCAATTGCCCAGCCGCGACTCCGAAACGTGGCAGCAGGCGTTCTGGGTGTGGGGCCAGCGCGGCATGGGAAAGTCGGCCCTCCTGAGACAGCACGCCACGCTGGTTCGAGATCTGGAGTTTACGGATGCGGAACAACCGGTTTGGTTACTCCACGCGTATTGCCACAACTGCGTCAGTGCCAAGGATCTCGAACAACTGCTCTGTGCCAAATCGCATCGGCTGTATGGTGAGGCGTGCTCATGGCAAACTCCACCGGCGACATCCACCGAGATCTTTGACCGGCTTCGCTCGGTGACTGGCTTGCACGTTTGGCTTCTCGACGATGTCACCTACATCCAGGATCAGATCGCCAAAGAGGGAGCGGTTTTTCAGGTGGTCAATTCCATCCAGCAACTTACCCGCTCTACTCAAGTCTGCATGCAATTGGTCGCCAGCGCACGATTTGAAGGTCCCAGCCAATGGATGACTGTGCGGATTCAAGACCTGGAAAACGGCGACCTGCTGGAATTGGCCCGAAAGGTCGTGGAGACGGAGCGGACCACCAACAGCGTGACGAAATCCGTCACGATGCCCATCGTCTTGCAGTTGTTCAAAACCTGTGGCGGCTCCACCGCCCACTTCAAGCGTGCCCTGGTTCTTGCGGCGCGCCGTCAACAGCCGCTCGATGCGTATCGCGACGAGTTGCAGACGGCTGGAGCGTCGGTCCAAACCGATCATGACGGCATGAGCCTGCAAATGGCCAAGTGGGAATGTCAGCAACTCGATCTTTTCTCCAGGCAGGACGGCTTTCGTTATGAGGAGTTTCTCGGGCTGTACTTTGAATTGATGAGACGCGTGGGACACTTCACACTCGACGAGTTGGAGGAATGGTTTGGAGATCGCTTCTTTTTGTCAGAGAGCAAAGTCCAAAGAAGGGACGTCGCCTACGACAATGGGCTGGCGCAATTGCTGCGATTGGGCTTTTTGGGACTTCAGAAGACCGCGGCAACAGCACGCTGGATCATGCCCCCCAATCAGCGGCAGGTCATGCGGGCACTCAGTCAGCCCACCACACTTTTGTGCCTTCCCCACACCATCCCATTGCGTGCTCCAGGCG
>JBKCTR010000248.1:0-7247 GCA_046318755.1 Planctomycetaceae bacterium | reverse complement strand
TGGCCGTCGGTTCCGACGCTCCCCGACTCCTCACGGTCAATCGGGTGGGAATGCTGCGCCGGGGGATGTCGGCCGAGACCATGAGTTGAGTCCGGGGCGTGCATCGCCTGATCTTCCGTGAATTCAAGACGCTCGACACTGTGCGCAGCGAGTTGCTGGAGGAGTCGGGCGGCAGTCTTCCCATCGAGGTGCTTCGTCTGTTCGACTTCCTCGATCGCCAGAAGGATGGGCGTCAGGGACGACAGGGGGAAGCCCGGCGGCACAAGGCCCCCGAGGCCGATTCGCAGACCAATCGTACCCGGAGAGCGGCGTGACCAGGCTGACAGGGGTGGTGGTGGGAGTGGGGGCCCTGGGCCGACATCATGCCCGGATCCTCTCATCGATGGAAGGAGTCTCGCTGCTGGCTGTCGCCGACTCCAACCAGACCGCCGGCGAGGCGGTGGCGGCAGCCTGTGGCACCCGCTGGATCGCCGATTTTCGCGAGGTGCTGTCGGAGATCGACTTCGCGGTTGCGGCCGTCCCCACCTGTGCTCACAAGCCGGTCGCCACCACCCTGCTCCAGGCGGGAGTCGACGTGTTCGTCGAAAAGCCCATCGCCTTGAATTCGGTCGAGGCCGCCCATCTGGTCGGACTGGCCACCGAGCAGAATCGCATTTTGCAGGTTGGTCACATCGAGCGATTCAACCCCGCCTTTGAGGCGGCTTTGCCACGGCTCGCTGATGTCAAATACCTCCGTGCCGAACGCATCAGCCCGTACTCGTTCCGGTCGACCGACATCAGTGTCGTGCTCGACATGATGATCCACGACATCGATCTGTTGTTGGCGATGACGGGTGAGTTCCCCACCCGCGTCGAGGCACTGGGAGCCTGTCTGGTGGGTGATCAGCCCGATCTGGTGCAGGCGCGACTGGTGTTTCCCGGCGGCTGCGTGGCCGACCTGGTCGCCAACCGGGTCTCGCCCACCACCGCCCGCGTCATGCAGGCCTGGAGTTCGGACGGTTGCACGCAGATTGACTTCGGTACCCGCCAGGCCACCTGCTTCAGTCCGACCCCCACGCTGCTCTACGGAGCCAGTCCGCTGGAACGGAGTCGGCAGCCCGAGGCCAATATCGACCAACTGAAGGTCTCGATCTTCGGACAGTACATTCAGCAGACCGAGTTGCCGGTTGTTCCGCAGGATCAGCTCACCGCGGAACTCCACGACTTTCTCCATGCGGTCCGGACGCGTCAGTCTCCCCGGGTGGATGGTCGGCAGGGGCTGGCGGCACTGCAGGTTGCCGAACAGATCTCGAAATCGGTCGAATCGCATGCGTGGGATGGTGATCGCTCGGGCCGAATCGGTCCGATGGTGCTGCGTCCGAAGACGCTGCCTTTGCGGCGCGCCGGGTGAGACACACCCATCGCGGGACGATTCGCGATCCGTTTCGCCCTACGCCCGGATCCTGCGGATGTACCGCAGAAACTCCTGGTCGAGTTTGGTCAGATCTTCGGCCACCTGCTCCCGGAAATCGGTGAGCCGCTCGGCCGCCGTCAACCAGCGCAGCCGCGGCTGCTCCCGCAGTTTCCGGAGCAGCCGACAGTAGGATGGTTGCCGGGTACGGAGCAGAAAATAGGTCAACGCCCACGCCTCGGCGTAGGCGTCGACCGCCGTTTCCGCGTCGGTCAGCCGGGCGTCGCTCGACACCAGAGTCTCCAGGGAGTCGGGCCGGCGGCGCTTGGCGGCGAATTCCTGAAATCGCTTCAGCCTGACGTCATTCACCAGCCCGACCGTGCGCCAACCCGAACGGCTGGTGAGATCGGGCGTTTCGAAGAACATCGCCATGCCCTCGGTCAACCAGAGGGGATTGTCGGTCATCCGCACGTGCAGCCCTGAGTTGAAGGCGATCTGATGCGTCGCCTCGTGGACCACGGTGGCGATGTTGAAGGGATGGGCCGAGACGCTGCGGGCGATCTCGGCGGCTGTGGTCGCCGGTGCGCGGTCGCCGCTGGTCAAGTCGTAGAGCACGATCCGGTTGGTGGCGATCGAGTAGTATCCCTTCGCCTCGGCCACTTCGGGGCCGACATCCTGCGCGGCAAACTGGGCAAACTGCTTTTCATCCTTCAAGACAATCGCCACCAGGGGGGCGGGGGGGACAGTCGGCTCGAGGTCGCGTTGCCTCCAATAGTTTTGAAAGGCCTGAAACAACCGTTCAAACAGGGCCGCGCACCATTGCCCGTATCCCTTCCCGGCCTGGGTGGCCACGAGGTAGTGCTTGGTGGAAGTGAACTCGAAGCCATTCGGCAGCTCACGCTCCAGCCGGGCGGTCAGTTGGCGTACGTCCCAGAGGGCGAACGAGTCGGACAACGGCCTGCGCGACTCGAGTTGCTGCGGTTCGATGGTCCACATCCGCCCATCCTGGCCCTCCACCAACAACCCTCCGTCCTGGGCTGTGACCAGAACCTGGCCAGACACCGACCGCGCACGCTGCCGGTCATCCTGAAACGAAAATTCCTCCAGGACCGATTCGGGCTGTTCCTCACCCCGCAGGGCAGGGGCGTCGAGCGGCCCCGACAACAGACCGCCGGCGAGTCCGTAGCGGCCCAGCCGGATCACAAACTGTCGTCTTGAATGCCGGGCCGCCATGGCGCGGAACCCTCAGAGTTGATGTTTACGGGTGTGACGGTCGATCCGCCCGGCCTTCCACACGATGCGGGCCAACCAGTGGCGATCGGTGCGGTTCAGTCGGCGTCCCAGATAGGCCCGCAGGAAACGCAACTGGATGCTGCGGGGAACCCCTGCGGCCGAGTAGGCCAGTTGAGCCAAATCCTTCGCAATCCACCGCCGCCGGAACAGACCCATCCGGCTCACTCGTCCCAGATCGATCAGTCGCAGGTCGGGCTGGCCATCCGCCACGTCTCCCAGCCACAACACATGATTGAGATACAGATCCTGGTGATGCAACCCCCCTTGGTGCAGGGTTGACACGATCTTCGCCAGTCGATGGGCGAAAGCAATCGCCTGCCGGAAGTCAGCCCTCTGCCATGCGCCGGCGGGTTCGCGTCGGTCCTGACACTCTCGCACCCACTGCTTCAGGTCGCATTGGGCCGGCAGTTCGCGGGTCATCACGAACGTCGCTCCCCCGCGCCGACCAAACGCCACCGGCTCCACGGTCGGAATGCCAAGTTGCTGAAACGCCCAGATCGCGTTCCATTCCGGCTCGGCCCCCAAGGAGCGTTTGCCCAGGCGAATCCAGGGGATGATTCGCTCCCGCCAATGAGGCCGCCCATGCCGTTTGAGATAGACGACCAACCGACCAAGTTCGACCCGACTGGTCGCCCGGGAGTCAATCTGCCGGACAATGGAACCCGAGAGGGCTTCGAAGTCTGCGAACGACGTCAGCCCCAGCCGTTCCAGGACCTGCTGGTAGGCCATGTTGAACTCCAGGCGTCCGCCGTCGACCACCATCCGCTTCGGAAGCTCGCAAGACGCCCGCGGGAGGTCTTGCTGGCCGAGCAGGGGGGAGTTGAAGGCGATGCTCATCAGGCCGCCTTGGCGGAATGAAGGTCACCCGCCCGGTCGAATCGCTCCGCCTGCAACAGGTTCCGGGCCACCGCGAAAACCCGCGCGGGAAGCAGTTGCCGCAGGCAGGCATGGTGCCCGACCGGACAGGACCGTTGCTGGCACGGGCCGCAGTCCACGGGATGCTGCAATCCCACCGCCCGGGGATGATTTGTCTCGCTCCAGGCGGGATGCGTGGGGCCAAACAGCGTGATGGTGGGACGATCGAACGGGGCGGCAAAGTGCCGGGGCCCACTGTCGGTCGTGACCAGCAGGTCGCAGTGCTTGACCGCCGCCTTCGAAAGACCGATCGACGGACGCACGTGGGCCAGGCTCTGCACCTGCGGACGATCGGCCAGTCGGACAATCTCCTGAGCCACCAGCCGTTCCGCCGGTCCGCACAGCACCAGCACCCCGACCGAGAGCTCGTCCACCAGCCGTTGGGCCAACTCGGCGAAGTGCTCGGTCGGCCAATGTTTGGCCGCCCCAAATGCTCCGCCAGGATTGAGGCACACCACCCGCGCCGGCCGCTGGCGCAGCGGGGTGGTTTGCCAGTACTCATCGAGTTGCCCCTCGTCCGATGGAGAGACAGCCAGTTCGGTCTGCGTGGCGAGCTGACGGCATCCGGCCGCCTCGGCCAACCGCAGATACTCGGGCAACACGGGATGGGGTTCCCGCCGCGACCGGCGGGGAACACGATCGGTCAGCAACAGCGTCCGGAGGTTCCCCTCAAACCCGACCCGTCGTCGTCCCCCCGATATCCAGGCCCACAGTGCGGTCCGGAACGAGTTGGTCAGCAGCAGCACCAGATCGAACGACTCGCTTCTCAGCCCGTAAGCAAACTTCAGTCCGGCCAACAGATTGTGCCCACCCCCTTGGGGATCGACCATGACCCGATCGACCAGCGACAGGCCGTCGAGCACAGCCGCCAGGTGGGGGCGCAGAATCGCCACGATCTCGGCCTGGGGGTATTCATTCCGCAGCGATCGCAGGGCCGGGGTGGCCATGACGAGATCGCCAACCCAGTTGGGGCAGAAGACGCCGATTTTCATCCCGCTTTGCGCTCTGGAACAAAGGAACTCATGGCCGCCACGGACGGTTTCTCGCCCCGCAGTCGGGCCACAATGTTGGTGGTCGACAGCCCTGGCAGCACTCCCAGGGGCAGCACCTTGCCGCCATACGCCTCGACCACTTCCCAGCCAACGATCTCGTCATGGGAATATGTGCCACCCTTGACAAGAATCTCGGGGCGCAGGCGGTGCAGCAGGGCGTGGGGGGTGGCGTCGTCAAAGACGCAGACGAAATCGACCGCCTCGAGAGCCGCCAGCATCGTCGCCCGCTGCTCTTGCGGAAACAGGGGTCGATCGGGGCCTTTCTCGAGCCGGCGGACGCTCTGGTCGCTGTTCAGACCCACAATCAGGCAATCTCCCAATTGGGCCGCCTGTTGCAGATAGCTGACATGCCCGGCATGCAAGAGGTCGAAACAGCCGTTGGTGAAGACCACTCGTTGTCCGGCCGCCCGCCGGGTCGCCACCGCCTGCGATAGCGATTCGAGGTCGAGAATCTTGTCGACGGGGGTCTGGGAATGGGCGCGCAGATCGTCCCGCATCTCGTCGCGAGTGATGGGAACCACGCCGACCTTTTCCACTTCCAGGCCCCCGGCCACATTGGCCAGCCGGGCCACCGTGACGGGATCCAACCCCGAGGCCAGCCCCACCCCAATCATCGCCAATACCATGTCTCCCGCACCGGTGATGTCGGAGACCTGGCGGCGGCTGGTTGGCAGGTGCTGGGGAGTCCCGCGGGCGGGGACCAGCGCGATCCCATCGGCATCGAGGGTGACGTAGGCGTGGTCGAGGTCCAGAGTGTCGCAAAGCTTGCGGCCCGCGGCAAACGCGTCGTCAATCGTGCGGACTTCGATACCCGTTGCCAGCATCGTCTCCAGCCGGTTGGGGGTGACAGCCGTCGCTCCCCGGTAAGCGGTGTAGTCTTGGCCCGGACGTGGATCGACCACCACCGGCACGCCGGCCGCCCGGCCCGCCCGGATGATCGACTGCAGCACGTGCGGTGTGCAGACCCCCTTGCCGTAGTCCGAAATCAATACGGCCGAGAAGTCGGTCAGGCGGGGGAGCAGACGTTCGAGGAGCAGCGACTGGAGTTCGGCCGAGAGCGGCTCGCGAACTTCCCGGTCGACCCGCAGCATCTGGTGAGGATGGCGGTTTTGGGCCCGGCCAATGAAGCGTTCCTTAACGGTCGTGGGGCGTGTGGGGGTGGGGAAGAGCAGGCTGGAATCGACCCCCTGGTTGGTCAGCGCCCGGTCGATCTCCACCCCGTAAGAATCCTGGCCGACAACGGCGGCGAGACTGGCGCGAGCCCCCAGTCCGGCAACCATATTGGCGACATTGGCGGCTCCCCCGAGGCGGCTTTCGTCGTGGTCCGCCCGCAGCAGAATCACCGGGGCTTCCTGACTGACCCGTTCAGCGTTCCCCCAGATATAACGGTCCAAGATCGCATCCCCCAGCACGAGGGTGGCGGGGTGGCCGAGGGTCGCAAGCGATTCGATCAACGAGGCAGACATTCCAGACGTCCTTGCAGTCATGCACCGGGGTCCCGGGGGCAGATCCTTCCGCCGGTTGGGGCGGGGAGTTTCCCCCTTGATCCGAGCACTGTCAATCCCGCTTTCCGGACCACGTTTCGTGCGGGTGCGCCCGTCGGTTCCCGGGGGCAAAGCGGACCTCGGCCCCGCGGTGGGGCGGCGCGATTCGACGCGGGTGCCCCCCTACGGTTTGACTGCGGAAATTCGACCCCGGGACGGGATGGTGGCGGCACCTTGGGTGGTTCGGGGGTTTTGGGGTGTGGGCCGAGGGCCGGATCAGGAGAGACAATCCCCGGTGGCCTCGCCGACTGGCTGTAGTGCGAACCCCAGCGGCCCGGCCCCGCCGACTTTCCCAAGCCGCAGCCAGACACGACAGAGTCTTGGTCTGGAAGCCACGGGACCGGTCAGAGCCGATGCGGGTGAGAAACACGTTCCCCAACCTCTTCCCCATCGCGCACCCCAGGCGGTCCCCCGATGGGGGTGTTCCTCAAAACGGGCCGCGAGAAGCCTCAGACCGCGCCGGCGAGGTGGCCGGTGGGGGTGGTGACCTCGTCGTCCCACCCCGCGCCCCCCTCTTCGACCTCTTCCAGGTCGGTGCCGGCGTCCCACTCACCCGTTTCGACCCCCTCTTCCCCCGCCTTGGTGAGTTTTGGTTTTATAAAGCTGAGTTGCTCCCGCGTGGGGGCGGCGGCGGCGGCGGGTAGTTCCTCGGCGGTCACCCCGGCCGGTTCGCCACTGGCGTCTGGTCCCGTTTCCGGCTCGGCCTCCAGATCTTCCGGAAACACGTTCCGGTGCGGAACCCGGCTGGTGTCTTGCTGCACCTCGGCGAAGCGCTCGTCCCAATCGGGCTGTTCATCCCCCCAGCGCAAGGGCGGATCGAGTTGCCGTTGCTGGTAGAGGGGGAGATCTTCGCGCGACAGACTGTTGCTCATGTCGCTGATGTGCTGCAGGCCGACCATGTCTTCGGCATACCCGATGTACCGCAGGATCTGCTCCTGACCCGGCTGCAGGTCGAACGCCGATTCGAGGTCCATTTTGTAGATCGCCTCCCGCAGCCAGCGCAGTTCGATCCCGGCGTGGTTCGCATCCTGCACCAGCATGTGCCAGGTGGCC
>JBKCTR010000247.1:0-5602 GCA_046318755.1 Planctomycetaceae bacterium | reverse complement strand
GCCGGCGCGGGCCATGCCCGGGGGAGCCCCGCCGTGGGGCAGCAGTTCGACGACGACCTCTGGATTGAGCGCCAGGTCCGCCCGACCAAGCGGGGTGGGGCCTTCAGTGCCAGCACCATTCCTTCCGTGCACCCCTACATTCTGGTCAACTGGACCGACAAGCTGCGGGATGTCTCGACCCTGGCTCACGAACTGGGGCATGGCATTCACCAGTACCTGTCGCGGAAGCAGACCTACTTCAACTTCCATCACCCACTGACCACAGCCGAGACCGCCAGTGTGATGGGCGAATTCCTCACGTTCGACTACGTGATGGAGACCACCCGCGATCCGCAGGTGCGGCTGGGTCTGCTCTGCAGCAAGATTGAAGATGCGTTCGCCACGGTATTCCGGCAGACCGTGCTGACACGATTCGAGCAATTGGTGCACAACGCCCGTCGGCAGGAACGGCTTTCGAGCGAGCAGTTGTGCGAGTTCTGGTGGCAGGCCAACGGCCGACTCTACGGAGACGCGGTCGACATGTTCGAGCCGTACCGCTGGGGCTGGTCGTACATCCCGCACTTCGTCCACACCCCGTTCTACTGCTACGCCTACGTCTTCGGCGAGCTGCTGGTCCTGTCTCTGTACCGCATGTACCAGGAGGAGGGAAAGCGGTTCGTCCCCCGGTACTTTGAGCTGCTGGAATCGGGCTCGATCGACGCCCCCGAGCGGCTGCTGGCCCGGGCAGGAGCCGACATCTCCGAGCCAGGCTTCTGGCAGAAGGGGCTCGATGTTTTGAGCGCCATGGTGTCCAAGGCGGAGCAGCTCGCGGCCGAGGTCTTTCCCGCGAAGGCATAATCGCGCGCGCGGAATGTGCCCGGCCGGGGCGATCTGACCGGGAGCGCTCGATGGGGGCGTCGATGTCGCTGGATGCTCCCGGCCGTGGGGTGGGGGTTATCCCTGGCCCAATTCGCGCGAGCGCTGCGTGGCCGCGACCACGGCATTCATCAGGGCCCCCCGCAGACCGGCCCGCTCGAGTTCGTGCAGACCGGCAATCGTGGTGCCGCCCGGGCTGGCCACGGCAGCTTTCAGCACCCCCGGGTGTTGCCCCGATTGAAACACCATTTGAGCGGTTCCCAGGAGGGTCTGGGCGGCCAGTTTCAGCGCCACATCGCGCGGCAAACCGGCCCGTACTCCGCCGTCGGCCAGCCCCTCGATCATCAGACAGGCGTAGGCCGGGCCGCTGCCGGACAGGCCCGTCACGGCATCCAGCAGTGGTTCGGGCAGCTTCACCGCCAATCCCACCGCTCCCAGCAAGGTCTGCATCAACGCTCCGTCGGCCTCGCTGGCCACCCCCCCCAGGCAATAGGCCGACGCCGAGGCTCCCACCAGGCAGGGGGTGTTGGGCATGACCCGCACCAGCCGATGCCCCGACCCCAGCAGGTTTTCCAGGCGCTGGAGTGGAATGCCCGCGGCAATCGAAACGATCAGGGGCTGCTTCGACAAGCCCCCTCGAATCTCTTCGAGCAGCGAGGGAATTTGTTGCGGCTTGACCGCCAGGATCAGCACGTCGGCGTCGGCGGCCACTGCGGTGTTCGACTCGGTGGTGGCGACCCCGGTTTCGCGGGTGAATGCCTCTCGGGCTGCGGGATACACGTCGCTTGCCCGGACGTGGCTGGCCGGGCAGATGCCCGCGCGGATCCACCCGTGTGCCAGGGCGGTCGCCATCTTGCCCGCCCCCAAAAATCCTATCCGCAAGGTGTCAGCAGCCATTGGTGTCCGTTTCCGGAGAAGAGTCGCCCCGGTGGGTGAAGATCGAAATCAAGGTGCGAGAGAATAGTCACGCCGCTGCAGCACTTACCAGCGGGGACGGGGGATCTGGTTGGGAGGTCCGGGGGGAGGCTGTTTCTTCTTGCGGGCGAGCCGGGCCTGCAGTTTCTCGAGGCTCTTGGTGCGCCGAGGCGAAGGAGGGGGCAATTCGGGAGGAACCCGCGGAATCCGCTGGTGGGGGGGAGGTGGTGAGGCATTGTCGGCCGCCGTCAGGACCACCAGCTCTTGCCGGGGGCCCTCGTCACGCAGTTGCCGCAATTGGCGGACTGTGTCTCCCAGGGCGAACTGTTCTCCCCCGACCCCGGTGATGAACCGCCCGCCCCGAATCTCGCCCCGCGCTTCGAGACGCCGCAGCACCTGCAACAGGTCGAACCAACTGGGAGCCCCCGGCTCGCGCTCAAGCAGATCGCGGAAGACAATGCCCCAGCGCCGCAGCAGTTGCCCGGCCCAGGCCGTGACTTCTTCCTGGGAAAGACGAGGGGCGGGAGAGGGCGTGGGGGAGGTGCCGGCCGCACCGGCGGGGCGAGTGTTGCGAGCGCGCCAGAGCGACCACCGACCAGCCCCGGCGAGCGGGGTACGGCGGCGGGGAAGTCCGCCAGCGGGGGTGGCTGGGGCCGCTTCCTCGCGTCGCACCAGGGCCCGCAGCCCCGCAAACCCGTCGGCGGTCACCAAACCCTGGGCCACCAACTCGCCCAACACGTCGGTCAACTGCTGGGGCAGCATGCGGGTCTCGGCCAGCAGATCGGCCGCGAACATCGCCCCTTCCTGGGAGAGAAGTTCCAGAGCCTGTCGGCCGGGGGTGCTGAGGGTGGCGGGATCGGGTTCTGGCGGGGCAGATCGCAGCCAGGGCAGATCGCTTCGCAGAAAGAGCGACAGTGGCACGACCCGCGTGAGGCTGGCGATGGGACGGGGACGGTCGGGGGCCCGTCGGGGAGGGTACAGCCGGCCCCAGCCCACTTCCCCCGCCAGGCAGAGCTCATCGAGCCACTCGCTGCGATAGCCGCGCACGCGGATGGGGAGCAGGTCGCGTTCCCACGCGACCGCGGGCAGGTCGAGCCCCTGCAGTTGCGCGAGGGCCTCGAACACCCCCGCCGCTCCAGTCCGCTGGCTGTTGTCGAGCAGGGCGTGGTGCCGGGTGAGAAACCGCAGGAAGATGTCGACCGTCACCGGCTCGATCTGCTTCCGCAGCCCCTCCATCGTCAGCCGATGGATGCGGGCCAACAACCGGCGGTGACACCACTCGATGTCGGGGGTGGCGGGAACATGCGGGACCGGTTCGTGGTGATGATCGCCGCAGCTTTCTCCCGCTTCGTCGTCGGCCGGGTGTGGGGCCGGAGTCACGACGACCACGGGAGCGGGGGGGGCACTGGCTGCGGAGCCTGAGGCGCGGAATCTTCCGCGCAGCACGACTCCCTCTCCTTCGAGTGCTTCGAGGTTGGCGGTGACCTGATGCTCGGGGAGCTGCAGATACTGGGCGACGTCGCCGCTGGTGACGGGGCCCGATACCTCCAAGAGCCCGCGCAGCAGGGTCAACCGGGCCTCCAGTTCGTCCCAGTCTTGCCGGACTGAAGCGGGGATCTCGACGGGAGGTTCGCAGTGGCCTCCTGGAAACGCCGCAATGAGGGCGGGAACCCGCTCGGTCGCCCCCCAGAATCGTACGCCGTCGGCCCGGTGGTACACCGTCGCCCGGCCCTCGTCCACCAGTTGAGACAAGAGGGGACCCCACGCGGCGGGGAGCCGGCATTCGTGCAGTTCGCCGTCATACGGAATGCCCAGCCGGCACAGCAGCAGGTCGTGCAGTTCGTCGAGCGAGCGGACCAGCGGCTGCGCCTCGGCACACACGGTGGAGATGGCGCGCGGGTCGAGCCGCCCCAGGTCCGAGACACTCTCGACCGTCAGAGACCGCCGGGTGGCGACAGCCCGGCTGCGGCGTTCGACCGCCTCGCCCCCGTCGAGGAAGGCGTAGGGATTGGCGTTGAGCAGTTCGTAGCAGAACGGGGAGGGTTCGCGGGTGTCGCGGGCGACCAGTTCGATCTCTCCCCGGGCGATGCGCTCCATCACCAGCCGCAGCCCTTCGAGGTCGTGGGCTTCCTGCTGTGCGTCGTGCATCGATTGCCGGACCAGAGGATGGTCGGGCAGCACATGGTCGCCGGTGATGTTCTCCTGGCAGCCGGTGAGCTTGGGAAAGACCGCGGTCAGCAGATCGTCGGCCCGGAACCGCTGGATGGGTGGGGGGACCTTCTTGCCATTCTTCATCCGCGAGACCAGCAGGGCGCGCGTCACATTCCACCGCCAGCGGGTCTGGAACGTGGGGACGTACAAGAGCGCCTGTTCCAGCAGCTTGGCGACGTTGTTCTCGTGCAGCATGGGAAACATGCTCTCGAGCGGGAAGCTGTGCTGGGGGCCGAGTGAGAGGATCAGCCCGTCGTCATCGGCGGTCGCCTGCAGTTCGAAGTCGAAGCTGCGGCAGAACCGTTTGCGCAGGGCGAGTCCCCAGGCTTTGGTGATGCGGGCCCCAAACGGAGCGTGGATCACCAGTTGCATTCCGCCCGATTCATCGAAGAACCGCTCGAAGACCACCCGCCGCTGGGTGGGAAGCAGCCCAATCGCCCCTTTTTGCGCGCGGGAGTACTCGACCACCTGGGCCACGGCCGCGTCTCCCACGCCGGTCTCGGCCTGCAGCCACGCCCGGCAGGCGACGGGATCGTCCACCCGGGCTTCCAGTTCGGTCCGCAGGGCCGAGACTTCTTCCGACAGTTCGAGCGTGCGCCCTGGAGCTTCCCCCCGCCAGAAGGGAATCGACGGCGGGGCCCCGCCGGCATCGGCCACGGTGACGTCATTCCCCCGCACATGCAGGATGCGCCATGAGGTGTTCCCCAGCAGAAAGACCTCTCCCGCCTGGCTCTCGCTGGCGAAGTCTTCATCGAGCGTTCCCACCACGGTCTGGTCGGGCTCGGCCACCACCCGATACGAGGCAATCTCGGGAATCGCCCCGCCGTTGGTGGCCGCGATCAGCCGGGCCCCCTTGCGGGCGCGCACCCGGCGCTGCACCTGGTCGTGGTGCAAAAAGACCCGCCCGCGGTTGGTGGGAGTAATCCCCTCGCTGAGATAGGCGAGCGTGTCGTCGAAATCCCGCCGGGAGAGCTGGCGATAGGGCCAGGCCCGACAGACCAGCTGGTACAGGTCGTCGGTCTTCCATTCCTGGCAGCCGACTTCGGCCACGATTTGCTGGGCCAGAATGTCGAGCGGGGCGAGGGGGATGGGGGTGGCGTCGAGCCGACCTCCTTTGACCGCCCGCAACAACGCCAGGCATTCGACCAGCTCGTCGCGGGTCAGCGCGACCAGGCGTCCCTTCGGAATGAGCCCCAGGGCGTGCCCCGACCGGCCCACCCGCTGCAGAAAGGTGGCGATCGAGCGGGGAGAACCAATCTGGATGACCAGGTCGATGGACCCGATGTCGAGCCCCAACTCGAGCGAGGCGGTGGCGACCACCGCTTTCAACTGGCCATTTTTGAGCCGCTGTTCGGTGTCGTGACGGCGTTCGGCGGCCAGCGATCCATGATGGCTGCTGACCGCGTCTTCCCCCAGGATCTGCGTGAGCGAATGGGTGATCCGCTCCGCCAGCCGCCGCGTGTTGACGAAGATCAGTGTGCTGCGGTGCGTGGTGATCAGCTCGGCCAGGCGGGCGTTGATCTAGGCCCATTGCGCGTGCAGGCAAACCGCCCCCAGTGCGCTGGGGGGACTCTCGACAGCGAGAGCGCGCTGCCGCTGGTGGCCGCCGTGGCCACTCGCC
>JBKCTR010000246.1:0-2609 GCA_046318755.1 Planctomycetaceae bacterium | reverse complement strand
GCTGACGGTTTGTTATCCGCTTCAGTCCTGCTTCTTGCTCCGCCTCGTTTTCATCGACTCACGGAACCGAAAACTTTCGCCATTCATCTCGAAGATATGGCACCGGTGGGTCAGCCGATCCAGCAGTGCCGCCGTCATCCGTTCGCCCTGGAACACCTGCCCCCAATCAGCGAACGCCAGGTTGCTCGTGATCAACAGGCTCGACCGCTCGTAACGCTCAGCGAACAGCTGGAACAGCAGCTCTGCTCCGGTACGACTGAATGACAGGTAGCCGAGTTCGTCGCAGATCAGCAGATCCAACTTGTCAAGCTGTGTCAGGAACCGGTCGAGCTGATGCGACTGCTGGGCGGTCTCCAGCTTCGTCACCAGCCCCGCCGCCGTGTAGAACCGCACCCGGCGGCCCTGTCGACAGGCCGCCAGTCCCAAGGCGATCGCCAAGTGCGTTTTGCCAGTACCCGGTTCCCCGATAAGACAGGTGTTGAACCGCTGATCCAGCCATTCGCCACGTGCCAGCTCCAGCATCTTCTGCTTCGACACGCTCGGCACCGCCGTGAAGTCGTAGGTGTCGAAGTCCTTGTGCAGGGGGAATGACGCGTTGCGGATCCGGGTCTGCAGGGCGTTCGCTGACCGTGACGCCACCTCCAGCTCGGTCAGACTCAACAGGTATTGCTCGTAGTCCTGGTTGCTCGTCGCCGCTTCCCGCGCCAGTTTCTCGAACTCCGCGCAGATCGTCGGCAGACGCAGCAGTTTCAGGTTCGTCTTCAGTAACAGGCTTTGATTCGACATCACGGGGTTCTCCAGAGAACAGGAGTTGGTTGTACCGGTGCAGGTCAGGTGCCGGCACCCGCACCGGTGGAATGGACGCCGGCCGTTCCGTGGATCGCGATTCGCACGGAGGCGAGTGATCACGCAGCAGTCCCAATCGAAGTCGGATTCCCGCCACCGTGATCAAGCCCAGCGACTGCGAACTCTCCTGGTTCACTCCCTCCAGTACCTGGGTCAGTCGTTCCAGGGGATGGTCTCGCAGGAGCATCAGAACCTGGATGAACTCCCGCGCAGCGGTGTGCTGACCCAGTCGCTGCTCCAGCGCGGAACGCAGTGCGGCAAATACCGGGGGCAGCTTCCAGTCCCGATACACCGCCGAGTGATCCAGACACGCCGGCTTGCGGGACAGAGTCACCAGATAATGCAGTGGATCCAGCTCGGATTGCCCCGGATCGTAACGCCTCGGATGTGTGGCCACACGCACCCCTCGGCACACGATCTCCACGCGATCGACATAGGCCTTCAACGTCAGTGCCTGAAACGCAGTCTCATGCGGTACGCTGTACGAGACTTTGTCAAACCGCACTGTCTGCAGCTTGTCCGCCTTCGTCTGGCGCATGAGACAGGCCTCGAACCGTCGCTCGGGCAACGGGGCCGAGACGCGTTGATCCTCCTCGAATGAGCGGCAATCGTCACACTTCGTCCCGTCACCATCCGGTGCCGGTCCTCACGGCACCGTTGCAGCAGGTATGCATTCAGCGCGTCCATGTCGGCCATACGCGGAACGGGAGTCGCCCACTCCCGCTCCAGCCATTTCACGCGATTCTCGACGTGTGGTTTCTCGTTCCCCCGTGCCGGCATACAGAACAAGGGGGCGAAGTTGTAGTGGCTCGCCAATGCCATGTACAACTCGTTCAGCCGCCGGTCCCGACCACGCAGGATCTGCACGGCCACGGTCTTCGGGTTGTCCCACCAGACCTCTTTGGGAACACATCCGAAGTGCTCAAACGCTGCGATCATGCCGTGCAGAATTGCCTCGGTGCGCTGCGTCGGCAGGGCGATCGCAAACACGGCATACGAGTGGGCCCAGGTTCCAATCAGAACCGACACCTTGCGCCGTCCCACGGGAAAGTCGACCTGGATCTCCCCAAAATCGAACTCCATCCGTCGTCCCGGAGCATGGTCCAGCGGAATGAATGTCTCCCGCTGGTGCGGACGGTGCGCGGCGACATACCGCTGCACCTGGGCATAGCCTCCCTGGTACCCCTGCTCAGCCTTCAGCCGCCGATAGATCCGCGCCGCCGTATGCCGTTGCTTGGGCGGTTGCTCTTTATCTGTCTTCAGGATCTCATCGATCCACGTTTGAAATGGGCCCAGCTTGGGAGCCGCATACGGCTCGCTCCGGCGATACGGCCGCGGCTCCGGGCACTCCAAAACCTCCCGAATCTTCTGCCGCGAATGATGGTACAGCTTGGCCAGACCCCGGATGCTCATCCCTTCCCGGTGGGCCTGTCGAATCCGCGCGTAATCGTCCAACTTCAGCATCCTTTGACCTCCGCACACCACCGCCGGAACTGATTCCAGACAGCCAGTGTACGGACGTCATCATGGTGGGTCTGTTTTGCGCGATCTTTCTCCCCTCAGTTAGTCCGTTTTGCACGATCGTTTCCAGACACAAAGCGGCGCAGAATCCGGCACACTTGGCGCACGGGAAGCACCGATTGACCTTGGGTTGTGGGCCTTGGTCGCAGCTTGGCCGACGTTCCCCAACATATTCGGGTGGCGATTGGTTTGCAGGTGAAAGCGGTGGCCGGACGAAAGCCTCCTGTGACGGTCAGGAGGGA
>JBKCTR010000245.1:0-13287 GCA_046318755.1 Planctomycetaceae bacterium | reverse complement strand
GAGTTTCTGCGCATTCCGGACGACCGCGGGATTGCCGGGGAGTGCGTGCGCACCCGGCGGGTCGTGCAGGTGGATGATGTCACTCTCGACCCCCGGTTTGATTCCCGCGTCGATCAGGAGACCGGGTACCACACCCGAAATCTGCTGTGTGTGCCGCTGGTCTCGCGCACCGGAGAGTTGGTGGGAGCCTTTGAGGTTCTGAATCGGCGTGGGGGTCGGTTTGATGAGCTGGATGTGTCGGCCTTGCAGGAACTCGGACGGCATGCCCTGGTGAGCCTCGACAGTGTGCGCGAGCGCGAGCGGCTGCTGCGGCGTCAACGCCAGCAGGCGGAAGATCTGGGAGTGGCCATTCAACTGATCGGGGCCAGCCCCGCCATTGTCGCCCTGCGGCAGACTGTCGAACGTCTGGCCCAGACCGATCTGCCAGTGCTGGTCCAGGGAGAATCGGGGACCGGCAAGGAGGTGGTGGCCCAGGCGCTGCATGCCCGCGGCCCACGCAACGCTCAGCCGTTCATCGCCGTGAATTGCGGGGCCTTGCCCGAGGCCCTGCTGGAAAGCGAACTGTTCGGACATGAAAAGGGGGCTTTCACCGACGCCCGTGAGGCGCGGCCGGGGAAATTCGAACTCGCCGACGGTGGGACCCTGTTCCTGGACGAACTGGCGGAACTGAGCCTCGCGGGTCAGGTGAAGCTGCTCCGGGCGCTGGAGCAACGGGAAATCTGTCGGGTCGGCGGCAATCGTGTGATTCGCGTCGACGTGCGGATTGTCGCGGCCACCAATCGCCAGCTCGCGCGGGCGGTCAAGGAGCAACGCTTCCGGGAAGACCTCTACTATCGATTGGCGGTGGTCACGGTCGATCTGCCCCCGTTGCGCGACCGTCCGGCCGATGTGCTGCCGCTGGCTGAGTATTTTCTGGAGCGCTTCTCGAGGCAGGCGGGACGGCGGGGCATGCACTTCTCGGTGGCGGCCCAGGAACGCTTGCAGGCACACGCCTGGCCGGGCAACGTGCGCGAGCTGCGCAACCTGATGGAGCGGGTGGCGTTTCTGGCACCAGCCCCCGAGGTGGGGCCCGAGGACCTCGCCTTCCTGGTGGGGCCCGCCCAAGATTCCTCGGTCGATGCCTCCGATCTGGGATTGAGTGAAGCCACCGACCAGTTCCAGATCGGATTCATTCGCCGGATGATCCAGCGAGTCAACGGCAACATGACGGAGGCGGCCAACCGCCTGGGGCTGCATCGATCCAATCTGTATCGCAAGATGCGAAGCCTGGGGATGGAGGAGAACCGCTTGGAGAACGGATTGTGAATGGGGGTGCGCCGCTCGATGAACGCCGCGAGGGGGGGCGAGAGACGGAGCCCGGGGCGGTGTCCCCCCCGAGCGGGGACCCGTTGACCACCCGCCGCAGGCTGCGACGCCTGGCGTGCCTCGCCTGGGTGTCGCCCAATACCTGTCTGGCCCTGTCGCTGGTTCCCCTGGTGGTGGCGACCGGTGGAGGTTGTCAGTACGTGGAAGGGGTGGTGGAAATCTACGGCGGCGCAGTGGAGTGGATGCTGAGATGGCTGGTCCCGCTGCCGAACGGAGCCTCGGCGATGACCCTGGGCCATGCCATTTTGGGCCGGAATCGGGATGTGTTGGAGCGTTGCCGGCTCCACGAACAGGTGCATGTGCGGCAATATGAACGCTGGGGGCCGCTGTTTTTACCGGCGTATTTTGGGGCCAGCCTCTGGCAGTGGGTTCGCGGGAGGTGTCCCTACCGCGACAACCCGTTCGAGAAAGAGGCGTACAGCCACTCGGATCCGTGGTGCGTCCCGTCAGGCGACGACGACTCCCCTCGTGCTGATGCCGCGCGCCGTTCTGACTGAATTCCATCCAGGATGGCGCTGTTCTCGACGGGTCAATCCCGCGCCGGGGGGATTGTCCCCGCAGGGCGGGAGACGCGGCCTCGCCGAGCCCGCCGTGGCAGAACCGGTCGTCGCACGGTCCCCCCCGGGGGGGGCTGGTCCCCGGGGAGGAGTGGCTCGGAACCAGTTGTCTGGGGCGGGATCTCTGCCACGCCTAGTGGACCGGTCATTTGCCAGTCACAAACTGGGCGATCGCGGGTGACTTGGCCGGATCGACCAGCTCGAGTCGCAGTGGTTGATTGCGCAATGCCAACTCGACACGCAGCAGAATGGTGTGCCGACCGCGGGGCAGTTCGACGGACATCTGTGGCTGGGGAGTCAGTGGACGTCCGTCGATCCAAACGGAAAGGCCCGCGGTGTCATTGAGCTGCAGCCCGAGGTTTCCGGGCGTCGTCACCTCCACTTCGGTTCGCAGCAGGTGCGTGCGCACTCCGCCGATGGGATAGACGACGACGGGCAGGTCGGTGAGGGGAAGACTGCCTGAGACGTCGGCATAGGCCGGGGTCCACGCCAGGTCCTCCCGGGTGGGAACACTTCCGGGTTCGGAAATGAGGATTTCGGCCAGGCGGGGTGTGGCCGGATCGAGGGCCTGCCAGCGCCGGGCGACACGGGCCTGGCTGGGCGCATAGGGGCCCACCTTGCCCAGCTCCGAGAGAAACCGCACCAGGTCGATCAGTTCCTGTTCCGTCAAGGTGTCGGTGAGACCGGCCGGCATGATCGAACCACCATTGACCCGTTCCTCAATGTCCGCGATGGGAATGCTCAGCTCCACATCCTCGGCATTGCGCAGCACCAGTTCCGTCCCGTTTTCCCGGATCTTGACCCCGTTGAGGACCTTCCCTGATTTGGTCTCAATGACCAGGGAGTGGTAGTTTTCTTTGACCGCCTTGTTCGGAACCAGGATCGACTCGACCAGGTAATCGATCTGGGCACTGGCCCCCAGGCTGGTCATGTCGGGACCCACCTGTCCCCCGGCACCCGAGATTGCGTGGCAGCGCAGGCAGAGGGTTTCCGCGCGCCGAAATACCGCTTCACCCCGTTGGGGGTTTCCGGTTTCGCGCACCAGTTTGACGAGCCGTTCGAGCTCATCGCGGGGAACCTCGGTCAAGGGGGCATTGAGCCCGCCCGCGGCGCTGATGGCGGCGATGGGGTCACTCAATTCACGCCCCGAGATCCGGGCCGAGCGAATCCCCAACTTGGCCACGTCGGCCGGAAGTCTGACATTCGCCAGGGCGGCCGTGAGCGAGTCGGGAGCCGATTTGTTCTGCCAGAGAGAGGTCCATAGGGCTTGGGGATCATCCGCCGGTTGGGCGGCCGACAGCACTTCGATCGCGAGTTTGGTCCCGGCGGCCGGATCGAGTGTCAGCATTCCCTGGGCCGCGGCGCGGCGTGTCGCGAAGGGTTGCTCCGAGCCCGCCAACGACGTCAGCAGGTTCCGGGTCTCGTCTCCGCCCAGGGCCGCGAGAGCACTGATCGCCGCGGGGGCCCCGCGGCTGTTCGACCGGGCCAGTTCCGTGAGCTTCGGCCGCAGCGCTTCGACCCGCCACAGCCCCGCGAGGCGGCACGTCGAGACGTCGAGTTCCGGGTCATGCCCCAGCAGTTGTCCGAGATTCGCCAGGTCGCCCGAAGGCAGAACGCGACGGCGGTTGGTGGTGTCGGCCAAGACCGAGAGCACGGTCTGGATCTCGGGCCACCGGCCGGACTCGGCAACCAGGGGCAACACCCGGTCGAGCACCAGCCGCAGTTCTTCGGGGCCACCCACGGCGGCGATCAGTCGCAGAATCTGCTGCCGTTCCGCAGAGGACAGCGTTTCCCGGGCGAGCAGCTGCAACAGTGGGGCGGTGACGCCAGGAGTGCCCGCGGCGCTCAGGGCGAATGTCAGACTGCGCACATCACCCCGAAAGACGGGTTCGCCAGCCTCCAGGGGGGGGAGCCAGTGAGACTCCAGCTCGCGGATTGTCTGCCAGAGGGCGAAATCCAGATTGCCATCCAAAGGACGTTCCACCGCGCGAATCGCGATCTCGGCCGAGGCTCGTGACGGCAGCAGGGCCAGTGCCCGCACCGCTTCCAGGCGGACCCGGGGGCTTTCATCCTGAATGGCTCGATCGAGCCATTCCAGGGGGTTGTCGAGCTGGTTTCTCCAGGCGGAAACCACCCGGACCCCGGCGGCGCGGATTTTGGGATCGGTCGACTTCAGCACCGAGGCCAGCAGTTGCGATTGGACCACATCGATGGCCTGAAACGTCCACAGCGCCTCCAGCCGGGACTGGTCACCCTGGGGGGTGCCTGGTTCCAGACTGTCGATCCAGGGGCGCAGCAGCGGCAAGACTTCGGTCGCTCCACGTTCCTTCAGAACCCGTCGGGCGTGGATCCGCTCGAAGAGTGCCGGAGATTTCTGGACATCGAGCAGCTCGGCGGTCGCCAGTTGGGACAGGTCGCGCCGCGGCATGAGGGGGCGCTGCTTGGCGGTCACCCGCCAGATTCGTCCATGGGTATGGTCGCGGCGCGGGTCACGGAAATCGACCTCGCCGTGCTGGATGATGGGGTTGTACCAGTCGGCAATATAGAGGGCACCATCCGGGCCCATCTTCACATCGATGGGACGGAAGGCGACATGGTTGGTCTTGATGATCTCCCCTTGCTCGCGCGAGGAAAACCCGGACCCATCCTCGGTGAGCACGAACCGGCAGACCCGGTGACCGCGGAAATCGTTGGTGACGAGACTGCCTTGCCACTCCTCGGGGAAGTGAGTGCCGCTGATGATCTCCAGTCCGCAATGTTTGGGACTGCCGGGATTGAGCCCTTTGACAATGCGCGTCGCGCCGGGGGCCGTCAGAAAGACCGATCCCGGGAAGACAAAGTTGATTCCCTCTCCCCCCGCACCATCGGTTGCGAAGGACTGCCCATAGGCGTCCTGTTGGTGTCCCCAGGGATTCACCAATCCCCGCGAGAACACCTCCAGGGAGAGGGATTCCGGGCGGAACTGCCAGATGCCTCCCCCACCCAGTCGCCGGACACCCCAGGGGGTCTCGACATGGCTGTGAATGTAAATCGATTGATTGAAGTAGAGCGACCCATCCACGCCCCAACGAAACGTATGGATGATATGGTGGGTGTCTTCCGTGCCAAACCCGGAGAGCAAGATCTGACGTTCATCGGCCCGGCCATCTCCATCGACGTCGCGCAGGTGGACCAGCTCGGTGCTGTTGGCGACATAGGCCCCGCCATCGCCCGGCTCCACGCCCGTGGGAATCAGCAGGCCATCCGCGAACACGCGGGTGGTGTCGGCAACACCGTCGTGGTTCTTGTCTTCCAGCACCAGAATCTTGTCGGTCGCAGGCTGGCCGGGCGCGATGTGAGGGTAGATCTCGCTGCTGGCCACCCAGAGCCGGCCCTGGGGGTCAAAGTTCATCTGGATCGGCTTGGCCAACAGCGGATCGGCCGCGAACAGATTGACTTCCAACCCCTCCGCCACCTGGAAGGTTTGGCGTTCCGCTTCGGGATCGGGATCGGGAATGTCCTTCAGATCGCGCTGGGCATTCGCCACAGTCGGGAAACCGACCAGGCAGAGCTGGCTCGCAAGAAAGAAGACGGTGGCTGGCAGATGGGCCCGAAGCATGGTGTTGTGTCGAGACGACGAGGACGAAACGGGAACGGCGGAAACGACAGCGGAGAGTTTACCGACTCTGGGCTGTCCAGGGGGAGAGTCTCTCGCCGGGGAGGTGGGGGCCCCGGGGCTGGGAGGAGGAAACTGTCCAGAGGGAGGGATCCCCAGCCAGGCGCGTGAGCGTGGTTTCCCGAATGAGGCGGCGGGTTGGGGACGCGGGGGAATGGGGACGCCTTGTCGCTGTCGCTCCCCGCCCGGTGCGGGAGCACGCTATAATTCCCTGCGGAGGGGTTTGTGTTCTCTGGTTCAGGAGTTGTTCATCGATGTGTGCCAAGTCGCAGGAAAGTTCGGGTGTGTCTCTAGGGCGGATTTTGACCTGGGCCGTGATTGCCGTCCTGGGAGGGGTCACTCTGGTCGAGTTTATCGCGAGCCAGAGTTATGGGGCGGCGTGGCGGGCTGTCGATGCGAAAATGGATGAATCGTCCCGCGATCGACGGATCAAGGAGTCGGAGATCCAGCAGGTTTTGGCGGGCAAGACGCCTGAGATTGTCACCAATTTCGAGGGCCGCAGCAAAGCGCCTGATTCTGTGAAGCTGGCGATCTATAAGTGGTTCACCCTGAACCCGGTGAATTCCAAGTCGATTTTCATCTACTACGACGATGAAAACACCGTGGTGCAGGCGAGCCAGGGGGAATACATGCGGGGAGCGGAAACCGCTCCCATCGTCTCTCCGGATGGTGATAAACCATCCCCCATGGCGGCGGCGATGGGGGGCGAGAAGACGGACGCCCAACGGGCGGCACTCGCCGAGAGTTACCAGAAATACGCCCCACCGCACATGCGGGAGCAACTGCAGAAAGAGAAGGAAGAGGCCGAAGCCAAGAAGAAGGCTGAGGAGGCGGCGAAGCAGGCCGATGGTCAGTCGCCGGAACCGGCCGCAGCGACCGCCGGGGAACAACCCGCTGCTGACGCCCCTGCCAAGCCGGAGTAAGCGGCTGGCGGCAGCTCTGGAGCGTCAAAGAGAACAGGCCCAGTCGCGAGACTGGGCCTGTTGTGTTAAACCGCACTTGAACCGGAGGGATTTACTGAGGCTGGCCCTTGGTATCCTTCGGAGCATCGGGCACCTGCCGCTGGGCTCCGGACTTTTCCGCCGCTTCCTTCATCTTCTGGAAGGACTCCTGCATCGACTTGTTGATGTCGGCTTCGGAAGCCTTCTGGACTTCACCCTTCGAGGGGCCAATTTCCGCCTTGTTGGCGTTGCAGCCAACCAAGCTCAGTGTCAACACAAGCAACAAACCGCCGGTGGCGCGAGGCATCGACAAACTCCCGGAAAGAAATCAACAAAGGACAACTCAGCAGGACCGCCCAGAAACTCCAGGGCCGCTCGAGAAAGAATTTAGCGGGTGACGGCACCTGCATCAATTCTCCCCTGTCGAACCGGCAACCGGTCCAGAATCTCCTGCCACGCGGCCACTTCCCGCGGGCGCCCCAGCGCGCGATAGAAATCCTGCAGCTTTTGCAGTTGCGTGCGATCTTGCAGGTTCTTGTCGTCCAACGCATCCCGCAAGGCCATGTGAACTTCTGTATCCATTTGGGTTTCCAGCGCCTTGGCTTCCGCTCGGACCGCCGCCGCCGCTTCCGGTTGTCTCATGCGGGCCAGGCAATTGGCGCGGCGATACATGGTCCGCCAATCGACTGGACCGGGCCAGATCGCCAGGGCTTTCTCGTAGGCTGTGACCGCCTCGGGATAGTTGCGATCGGCCTCGTCGGCCAACATGCCTGCCCAGCGCCAGTATTCGTAGCCCTCGTGAGGTTCGGGCCATCCCTCGAAAAACTGCCGGGCCCGGTCGAACTCACCTCGTTCGAACAGGGTTGTCAGCAGAATCGACAAGAAATAGGGGTCTTTTTCCGCCCCGGGAACCTTCAAACCTTGTTCCAGCAGGGAGAGGGCCGTGGTGTGATCGCCATCATGCTGGAACCAGCGCGCCAGGGCCGCATGATTGACCGGTTCCTCGGGCTCGGCATCGCGATGTTCTTTGAGACGGACATATTCCGGATTGAGCTGCAGCGGCTTGGAGGGATCGCTGTACCCCATCTGGATGTCCAGGAGTGGATTTGCAGACGCGGGGAAAAACTGGCTCATGTACCATTCCCGCATCAAATAGGGGCGATCCGCCGGAGGAGTCTGTTCGTAGATCTGCCAGAACAGCGGTTCGGCCGAGTCGGAGCGACCGGTCAGATCCAGCAGCTTCCACTGCAGGTACTGGGCGTGAATGAATTTGGGATCGAGTTTCACGGCTTGTTCAAAATACCGCTGACCCTCGATGGGCCGATGCTGCACAAAAAAGCTGAGCCGTCCCTGCTGGCTGCGGGCGATTGGGCCCAGTTTGTCGGAGTCTGGAATGCGGGCCAGCAGGGTCTGTGCCCGAGCAATCGCCGGTCCGGCCTCCAGGGATTCGTCCTTGGTCAGGATCTCGGCCGCCACCAGCAGCGCCTGAGAATCGCGCGGATGCAGCCAGAGATACCGATCGATTTCTTCCCGGGCCTTGGTGAAGACATTGCGCTTGAGCAACCGTTCGGCCTCAGCGAGACCTCTCTGGGACCGCATCACGGTGTAACCCAGCCAGGCGCACGCCAGCACCCCCACGACAATCAGGCAGCGCAGGAAGAATCTCATCGAAGACTACTCCTCACTCCAGGAACGCGGGTTGCCAGTGGGGTGGAGAATCCAATAGCGGTTCGGTGCCAGGTTGCTGTACTCCACCCGCTGACCATCGGGCCATTCGACCCGCACGGTGAACGGTCCCCGTTCGGGAATTGCCAGCAGCACCCGGCTGTCACTGGAGGAGTAATACGAACCGCCATCCCACAGGTGTCGAACGTCGCGATGATCTCCCTGGATCAGTTCCACCTTGCCCCCCACAGGCCGGATTCTCGAGGGGCTGGACAGGCAAATGCCGATCCAGTCCCGTCCGGTTTCGGTCTCGTTGCGCAACAGGGCAACGGGATGGTCCAGGTGGGTCACCGCCAGATCGAGATCGCCGTCGTTGTCAAAGTCGGCACCACCCACTCCGCGTCCAAGCCGGGTGGTTTCAAAGTAAGAGCCCGCCAGGTCCGAAACGTCGTCGAAGCGGCCCCGGCCGTCGTTGCGGATGAGCGTGGCCTGCATCTGGAAGGGGTCATGTTCGGGGCCCAGCACATGACCATTGGCCACAAACACATCCAGGGCACCATCCCGATCGTAGTCGAGTGCCATGCATCCGAAACCCAGACGCTCTTTGCTGAGCGCAGCCACACGAGTGCGGTAGCTGTCATCTTCGAAGAGCATGCCCCCGAGGTTGTGATAGAGGGTGTTCTTGTGGTGGTAGTAGTGGGTCAGGTAGAGATCTGGCAGCCCATCACGGTCGAAGTCGGCGAGGGCAATTCCCATGCTGGCCTCATTCTGCCCGTTTCCCGACACAGCACAGCCGGCGCGGCCCGCCGCATCGACGTACAGCGGGGAGCCCTGGGCACCACTCCGGGTAAACAGGAAATTCGGAGCCATGTCATTGGCGACGTACAAATCGGGAAGGCGGTCCTCATCGAGATCTGCCCAGGCCACCGCGAGGCCGTTTCCGCGTTCGCCCACCAGGCCAAATTCTTCCGCCCGCTCTTCAAACCGGCCCGATCCATCGTTGATGAACAGCCAGTCGGGCTGCGAGTTGTAATCGCCCGGGCCGCAAGAGCCCGGTTTGCCGCCAAACGTGCAGGTTTTGTGCGTCTGCCAATTGACGTCCATGTAATTGGCGACAAAGAGATCCAGGTCGCCGTCGGCATCGAAGTCGCCGAAGACCGCTCCGGTGCTCCATTGCGGGGATCGTTCACCCAGTGACGCCGTGGCGTCTTCAAAGGTTCCGTCCCCCAGATTCAGATACAACCGGTTCGGGCCATAGCAGGAGACGAACAGATCGGGGAAACCATCGTGGGTGAAATCACCCACGGCTGTTCCCTGACCGTAGCCATTGTGCTGCAGGCGCGACGCGTCTCCTCGATCCTCAAATCTCTGGCCGCCCGCATTGCGGAACAGGCGATGGCGGTGGGTCTGGTCGGTGGGATCGGGGTCCTTCAGTGGGGCCCCATTGGTGAGGTACAGATCGCTCCAGCCATCGAGGTCGAAGTCGAACCAAGCCAAGCCGCCGCACATGATTTCGGGCAAGAAATAGCGCCCGGGGACCGTGTCGGTGTAGAACGTGTGATCGAGCTGCAATTCGTTGGCCCGGTCGACAAACGCCGGACGGATCGAACCTGTTTTGGAGCGTCCCGAAACGGTGTGTCCGGCGGGAGACGCTGCCTCGGGACGCTGGGAGGCCTCGGAACGCTGTGAGACTGGGGTCGCAGCTCCCTTGGCTGCCGTGGCATCGGGTGGCGGAGCGGGACTGGTGTTGGGGGTGGGAGACGCACCACAGCCGCAGATCAAACCCGCCAGCAGCAGGTGTGCGAGGGATTCAAACTTTGGTCCAGGCATTGACGACCCACTCCAGCGGAAACCGCCTTCCCGGGAGACAATCCCGGGGGCACCCAACGGCTGGGTGTTCGCGGCTCCTTGATTACGATGAAACACCGCGCAATGTGAAAGGAACAGTCGCAACTTGGAGCCGGTACCAACAAAAAAGTCCTGGCGTTCTTGCGAACGCCAGGACCGAAACCAAACTCACACCCGTGGGAACCCTGAATTAGAGGGCGTCGGCCGTCTCGGCGTCGGAGCGAGTCCCCGCAGCCCACCAAGCCAACTGGTTCACGTTGTCGCTGACAAACTTCACGGAGCTGTCAGCCATCAGAACATGCACACCACCGGTGTGGGCGCTGGAGGCGCTCATCGCGTTGCTGCCGCCCCAGTCGTCGGTGTAGGAGTGGCAAGGAGGTTCGTTTGGCATCATCGTGTGGTTGTAGGCCACACCGACACCCATGAACGACCAGCTCCAAGACCGACCACGCATGACGACGCGGTCAGCACCAGCAATCTGGGGACTGCCGTCCGAATTGATCAAACTGAGACAGCTCTGACGAACCTGCAACGTGTTGTTGCCGCTGACCCAGGTCCGGACGTTGGTCTTCCAGGCGTCAGGAGTCGAACCGCGCTTGTACAGCAGGAATTCGCTGTAGGCGGCAGTCTGGCTCGTGCCGTCGGAGATCTTGCCGATCTTGATCGGCACATCGCAACGCAGCCAGTGACCGCCGCCAGGACCGCCCACGAACGAGGCGATACCGTTGTGGTCACCGTTCCACGTCATCGGCTGGTTGCCGACGTTGTGGGGGGCATGGTGCGAAGTTCCGTGGTTGATGGCGTAGGTGAAGTTCGCCGCACCGTTGCCCAACTCGTTGGGCTGCGAGGGGCAGTTGAACACCGGCAGCCGAATGCTGAACGACTGACCGTTGTCTTGCCACCACGAGCCGTAACCCAGCTCAGGAGCACCGGCATCCCAGATCGAACGGTTGAAGTTGATCTGGTTGTACTCGGGATTCCGATCCAGGAACGGAAGCATGTACACCTTGTCACTGAACGCGCCGGTCATCTCTTCGCGGCGGCTCCACGACATGTTGATCGGGAACATGCCGTGAGTATCGTGATAGTTGTGCATGGCCAACCCGATTTGCTTCAGGTTGTTCTTGCATTGCGTGCGGCGAGCCGCCTCACGCGCCTGTTGAACTGCGGGCAGCAGCAATGCCACCAAGATCCCGATGATCGCAATGACCACCAGCAACTCGATCAAGGTGAAGCCGGTGCGTCGCAACATCCTCTCGACTCGAACCATTGGCACCTCCGGAGAAACGAAAAGACACGCCACAACAAAATCCAACTCGGCTGAGTTGGAAAAAAACTCGTCAGAAAAAACGCAGAGCTTCTGTGAAGATCCGCGCAGTCTTCCGATTAAACGACTGATTGTCGACGATCAGCATGAAATGTCAAGAATCAATCCGTGAAAATTCGGAAACCGCCGTGCGGAAACGTGGTTGCCGCACGGAATTCTCCACCATGTGCGCGGGATGTGATCAATTGGACTGTTTTAGGTCAAGAATGTGCATCGTGTTGCCTGTCCCGGTTCGGGGCGCGGAGAGTGTCGCACCCCCAGGCCATCGGATGGTCAGCCCCTCGGACGCCATCCCCTCAGAAAGCGAGGCCGGAATCCGCACGACCCGCTGGTGTTCGCTTGCATAGCTGCCCCCCGAGGTCACCGCGAACAACCGGGTCGGATTCGAGCCCACCCAGAGGGTTGCCCCAATCGCGTCCCGATTCCCGCGAACACCCACCAGCCGCACCGTGATGGGGGCCGGTTCTTCCGACAGATTCCTCAAAAGGGCCGGTCTCGAATCCTGGTGCACAATCACCAGGTCGGGCCGCGAGTCGCCGTCGAAATCGGCGATTGCCAGCCCCCGGCCGACATGCGGCTGCGAAAAGTACTCTCCCAACTGCGCTCCCGGTACATGCTGGAACCGCCCTGCGACGTTCCGCCACACCGCCGGTTTCTGCGCATAGGGCGAATCGCGCCCCATTTCCTGAAAATTGTTGTCGGTGTGCCCGTTGGTCACCACACAATCAACCCAGCCATCCCCATCGAAATCCTCCAGTGCCGTCCCCCAGCCCACCCAGGGAATACTCTCGGCGGCCAGCCCCCGCGAACGGCTGACATCCTGATAAATCAGCAATCCCCGACTCTCGTAGTAGGCGTTGTGTTCCCCTTCGTAATTGGTGACGAACAGATCCAGCAGACCATCGTGATTGACGTCGGCGACCGCGATGCCCATGCCCGCCTGGGCGGAGCCCCGGTAGTCGACGTCGGTTCCGGATTCCTCAGACGCATCGCGAAACGTCGAATCGCCCGAGTTGATATACAACGAGTTGGGATTCATGTCGTTGGCGACATAGAGATCTGGCCAGCCATCCTGGTTGAAATCGGTCGCGATCACCCCCTGACCGCGGCCGGGACGGCGATCGAGTCCCGTCTCGGCTGTCGCCACCCGAAACCGACCGTCCCCTTCGTTGTGGTACAGCACATGGGGGGCCGGGTCGACCGTGGTGGGGCCGCAAAAGGTTCGCACGCCTCGTTGCCGGTCTCCGCAGTATTTGTTGGTCTCCATGCTCCAAGTCGCATAGTTGGCGACGTACAGATCGAGCAGCCCGTCGTTGTCATAATCGAGGAAGGCGGCACTCGTCCCCCAGAATTGGTCGGCGGCCACACCCGACTCTTGGCTGGCATCGAAAAAGGTCCCATCTCCCTGGTTCAGGTACAGCCGATCTGATCCGTAGCAGTTCACAAACACATCGGGGAATCCATCCGAATTGACATCTGCGACCGCCACTCCCGCACTGAATCCCGGCCACCCCAATCCGGTGTTGTCGGTCACCTCCCGGAAACTCCAGTCTCCCAGATTGCGATAACAGCGATTGCGAGGTCGATCTTTCCAGGCTTGGTCGAACGTGGCCCGCGATCCCGTCAGAAAGTACAGATCCACCCAGCCGTCGAGATCGAAATCGAAGGCCGCCACGCCACTGCCATTCGCGGCCGGAAAGGGCTTGTCTTCAAAATCGCCACTCTCATGCACGAAATCGATGCCACTGCGGGCCGTCATGTCGGCGAACCGGATTGGGCCGTCACTGATTGGCGGGCTTTCCGGTTGGGGCGGGGTGGTTTTGGTCGCCGCGCCGCGCACAGACTGCGAGTGCCGGTCGGGGGATTCCGCTGTCGGACTGGCCGCCGGTGGGGGGGAGGATGACGAGGAATCTGTACATCCTGCCGCCC
>JBKCTR010000244.1:0-4032 GCA_046318755.1 Planctomycetaceae bacterium | reverse complement strand
TTTGTCGGCGAAAACAGTGTCGCCGGACCGCCTTGGAACAGGGCTTCCGGCCCCCAATTGTAAATCCTACACAACCCCTCCCCAATTGGGTTCAACACCGCTTGACGCTCTGCGGGGGTTGTGAGACAAGACCCATCCCCGCGCGACCAACCTGCGTCGCCAAGAGTTCCCTTCGCGTGTGAATCCCCTTCACTTGTTGGGCCGAATTGGCTGATGGGTACCGGACTTGCCTCCGGTCCTCTTGGTCGAACCGGCTTCCCTCCCGTTGCCTTTCTCCCCGCCAGGAATGGTCGCCATGCTGCGCCCGTCACTCTCGTTTGCCGCTGGTCTGGGTCTGCTCGCCGGTTCGGTCGGCTGCTCGCATATGACCGAAACCCGGGTCATCACGGCCTTCCATCAGAGCCTGGAGAAGCACGATCTGGCTGCCCTGCGGGGCCAGGTCTCGCAAGACTTCGAGTCCCGGGCGGTGCGCGGTTCCGACACCTTCGACGCCCTCGACCTCATCGATTTCCCCGAGGGGAAAATCAAGGTGGTCAAGTCGGTCGACACCGAGAAGGACGACCGCAAACGCCCCATCGAGAAGAAAGTGACCGTGCAGGTGGGGGACGACAAGCGTGAAGTCATCGTGCGCCTCAAGCGGGTCGATGATTCCAAGCGCTGGGTGGTCGATGACGAATACCTGCGGCGCGAAGACATCGAGAAGAACAAGACCCTCTCGGCCCGGCTCGAGGTTCTGGTGGCGGTGAACCGCACCATCAACGCCTGGCGCACCGGCGATCGAAACGACATCGGCACCATCGCCACTCCCGAATTCAGCCAGGCTCTGGTCAGTCTCAATCCCGAACACTTCAAGCAGCTTTCGCAGAAGCTCACCACCGGCATCGCCCCTCAGGCCCGCGTTCTGCCGAATGAGAAGATCGGCGAGGAGACAGCCGTGGTGCATGTGCCGCGCAGCGACGGCGAACTGGTGCTGCGCTATCGCCGGGTCGACTCACGGTGGCAGCTCGACGATATCTCCCTGGAAACCCGCAAGGGAACGGGTGAGATCGCCTCGGTCCGCGACATGACGTCGGCCCTGGGGACAGCGGTGTGGTTCCTGCAGTGCTACCGCGAGCAGAACAAGGCCCGCCTGGCCGAATTGTGTGAATCACAGTTCTTCCGCGGCTCGCTCAAGAATTCGGACCTGACACAGGTTCCCTTGCCGGAAGGTCCCGCCAGCATGCAGGATCTGGATGTCGACCTTAAGGACAACACGGCCGCCATCCTGGTCCGCACCGGGGACGAGGCGATCAAGATCAATCTCGAGCGGCTGGCCGAGAAGAAGATTCACGACAAGCCGACCTACCTGGTCAATGAAGTCACGGTCTACGAGTTGCGGAGCAATCAGGACAAGCGGCTCTCGGCACTCTACAACAGCCGGTCTGCCCTGGAAGCGTTCGCGTCGGCCCTGGCGAAACAGGATCTTCCCCAATTGCTGACCCACTCGACGCATGATTTCAAGGACCGGGTCTGGCAGGCCACCACCGATCAACATTTCGCCTGGATGCCGCTCGACGACCTGCAAACCGAGAAACCCAAAGTGCTGCAGACGCTGTTCAAGGGGCCGTTGACCGAGATTCTGGTCGAGCACGGCAGCACTCCGGTGACTTACCAGTTGCGTGATGAAGAGGGACAGATCCGCGTGGACGACGTCATGTTGCCCGCGGCCGACTATCCCCAATCGCTCAAGGCGACCCTCGAGGCGGTGATACCGGTGGCGAACTTTGCCTTGGCGCTGGAATCGGGAGACATCAAGCGGGTCCGCACCGCGGTGGCCGAGGATTTCACCCGTTCGGTCTGGCGGTACCTCGACGAGGTGCCGCAGTTTGATCCCGCACCGGAAACCTACCTCAAGAACTCGCTCTCGGCGATCAGCGTGCGGGGGAACGGAGCGGTGGTGGTGCTGGGCAACGGTCGGCGTGGTGCCCAGGTCTCCCTGCGACGCGAGAATGGCCGCTACAAGGTTGAAGACATGACCCTGGTGGCGGGAGCGATGCCCGACGAACGGATCGCCCTCAAGCGAACCATCCGCACCCAGTTGGCTGAGGGTCGATACACGACCACCGGCGAGGTCGAAATGCTGGCGGGTGGCGATCGGGAAGACCTGGGCGACTTGCAGGAATAGAGTCTGGGGTTCGCCCCGTGGGGTAGGCCTCTGGCCTGCCGATGAAAACAGACATCTGGCCGCCTCGGAATCGTCAGTGCCGCCGGGAGAAGTCCTCGAAGGACATTCTCCCGGCGGTACTGCATTGCGCGAGCCACATTCCGTGACCCGACAACACCGACAAGCGGAAAGCTCGTCGCCACGTCGTGGAGTAGGCTTTCAGCCTGCTGGGAGGAGACGTGGCTGGCGGAGCGAGCGTCGATCGAAGCCGCCGGTGGTGCGGACGGACGCTGGACCGCGTCGTGCTGTTGGCAGCGCGGTATCACACGCGGGTGTTCGACAAGCTGAAAGCTCGTCGCCACGGCCCGATAGGGGTAGGGAGAGCCGGAAGGTTACGGCCCCCCCTCCCGCCAAACCGGACGGGCGGATGTCCCGCATCCGGCTGTCACGATGATGGTCTTACCTGTGACAGGATTGAACGGCCTGTGCATGGGCTGCTCGCAGGTTGTAGAGCCCAAGTTCGACAAAGAACCGATTCGGCCAGCGTCTGTTGTCTACTCCATTCGCTCGGCCTTTCCATCCGGAACGTTTCCGAAGAATGTTCCGTATCCGGACGCGGATCAGACGATCGATTTGCTCAAAGGGCCATGGAGGCCGGCTGTGCTGAAAGTAAGCCATCCATCCACGCAGCATCGGATTGAGTTTGCTGACAATGTACGCCAGCGAATCCCCGGATCCCCGCTTCGTCAGTTGACGGATGGCGTCCGTCAGTTTGGCCATGCTCTTCTCTCGGGGTTGGCGAGTGTTCCCCTTGAGTTCATACCCCAGGAAGGCGAAGGCCGTCTCCCGGGAGTCCACGATCCTCGTCTTGGTGGGATGCAGCGTCAGTCCATTGTCTTCGACCCAGGCCTGTACCAGCTGCAAGGCTTGTTGGGCCTCGTCTGGTGTTCGGCAAAGGATCACGAAGTCGTCGGCATAACGCACCATCTCGTAGCCCGACTCGGCCATCAGATGATCGAGTGGGTTGAGATAGATGTTGCTCAGAAGCGGTGACAACGCGGCCCAGCGTCGGTGCGCACCGGCCCACCTGCGCAACGGGATCATGCCGGGGATGCGGGTCACGTTCCGTTCGATGGTCCACGTTGATTCCCGGACAGGTTGTAAACCGATCCTACGACCCGGCCGTGGCGACGAACTTCCAGTTTGTCGAGTATCCAAGTGTGATCTCACGTTGCTGACAGCACCACGCGGTCCAGCGTCGGTGCGCACCGGCCACCTGCGCAACGGGATTGGGCCGGGGGTTCGGGTCACGTTCCGTTCGATGGCCCATGTCGATTCAACGACGGGTGAAAGATCCGTCGTCCGACGGCTCCCCTCACCGCAGGGGTAAGTCGCGCGGGTCGGTGCGCGGGGCGGGGGGACTGGTCCGAAACAGCACGACGGGCGGTTCTCCCTCCAGCGAGAATTGCCGGGGATGCCGGCGGATCACAGCCACCACCAGATCGACCGAATGACCCATGGACTGGGCGGCATCTTGCAGGCGCAGGCGCTCCTGCTCGGACAAGAGCGACGAGAGATACTCGATGATCGCGGTATCGAACCGCGCCGTCGGGGGAATCTCGGCGAACGACAACAGTTCCTGGGCAAACGCCCGCGCTTCGGGAGAGAGTTGCCGCCGCAGCCACGCTTCGAGCATCTCGGGCGAGACGGTCTCTCCCTGCCACGCCAGATCGCCCGAGCGGGCGTCTGACAGCAGGGTGCGCAGCGTGTCGAGCTGGGCCAAGACTCCCGGCTCGACATGCACCACGCAGGCCTGTTGTTCCTGCAACTCTTCGAGGTACTTGCGGGTCTTGGCGGCGGTTTTCGACAGCGGCCGGCGCGGGTCGCGG
>JBKCTR010000243.1:0-4003 GCA_046318755.1 Planctomycetaceae bacterium | reverse complement strand
CCGTCGTTCGAGAGGATCTCGCGGACCAGTTGGTCATACGGCTTGTTCGCCGCGAAGCTGTCGCGCAGGAACTTCTCCCATTCAGGAATGGGGACATTCTTCTGCGGCAGGCGGCGCATCAGGGCGACGTCGAACTGCCGTTGCATATGGCGGGCGTACTCGGGACTCGCCAGCAGTCGGTCGACCAACTGCTCGCGCTTCTGCGGATTGGCGTCGACCAGAAACGCCCGGGCGACCGCCGAGCTGGGAATGGTTCCCGTCAGGTCGAGCGTCACCCGCCGCAGGAACTCGGCATCGTCGGCCAGCGGGGCGGCGAGCTCGGCGTAGTTGGGGGTTTGCAAGGCGATCAGTCGGTCGATCTGCATCCGCAACGGCTCTTCGTCGGCATGGGCGACGCTGGCCAGGCCCGACCCGATCGCGACTGCCAGCACGCCCAGGTGCAGCCCACCCGAGACCCATCGCAACACATTCCTGATTCCCTGCGAGATCGAGGGCCGGACGGGATTGTGGGGGGAGAGGTTGCCGGGAGGCGGGAACGGGGCGGTGGCGGAAAGAGAGTTTCCGCGACGAGGGGAATCGACGACAGCCGATGGCAGCGGGCAGGATTCAGCCATGGGGCAATTTCCCGAAGAGACGGCAGGCACTGGCCGAGGCGGGTGACGCGGTGGCCGAGGTGGGTGAGGGTGGCCAGATCCAAGGCGGACCAGGCCGGCACAGGAGGGACGCGACTGCACACGCATCCAACGCCATCGGATCACGGGTAGGCAGTCTTTGATGCAATGAGAATTGTCGCGAATTGGCGGGGGGCAATCAAGGGGGAAGGGACCTGTCGGGCAGGTTGCGGAGGCTGTGCGGTGGAGTGGTGAGGGAGGGGCCGAGGTCACGGGATGGGGGCGATGATGGTGCCGGGCCGGTGGGTGCGGAAAACAATGGCCTTACCCCGGTGGACCGGTTGCGCCGGTTGGTACGATCGCATCGATCAAGACACCTCACTGACTCGACCAGACGGTATACTTCCCCGACTTCCAGGGAACGGTTCTTCCTCTTCAACAAGCAACAGACGGAGCCACAGTATGCGGACACGATGGTTGGGCGGCGTGATTGGGTTGGGTTTGGTGGCGTTGGTCTTGGGCGAGTTCGGATCGCCGACCGGGTTGGTCGCCGTGGGGGGCGGCCGTGCCGCGCAGGCACAAGACGAAGCCCAACCGATCAAGGTGCCGGTGTTGGTCCTGTGGCGCGGCTCGGTCGACGATGAGAATTTGCTGGGAGAACCTCCTGCGGTGATTGGCACGCAGCAGGAGCTCTCGGATCTGTGGCACAACTGGAAACTGGCGGGAGAGATCCCGCAGGTCGATTTCCACGAGGTCTTGGTCGTGGTGCAAACCACCCGCGGCGGCCGTCTGAACCTGCAGGTCCGCCACACGAACGGGGCCCTCGACCTGCTCGCCCTTGCCACCCGCGATCTCCGCCCCGGCTTCCGTTACGTGATCGGGGTGATTCCGCGCGCGGGACTGAAGACCATTGGAGACAAAGAACTGCCGGCGGTCCCCGAGGGGAAGTAAACGCTCCTTAGGCCATCCTGCGGATTCCAACCGCCGTTCAGGGAATGGCTTTTCCAACCGCTGCGTCACTGACTCCTTCACTCTGGAGTGCCGTGTTCCGGAAGAACGAGTGACCAAGCGTCTGCGATGGCCCGGGTGAAAAGCTCGGCATCACCCGTGCCAACCGGCACCCCAGCGCGCACCCCGGGCGGGCCCCCGATGGGGGTGTTCTTCAAAAATGACCGCGAGCCGCCTCAGACCGCGCCGGCGAGGTGGCCGGTGGGGGTGGTGACGTCGTCCTCCCACCCCGCGACCTCCTCGTCACCCTCGGCCAGGTCGGTTGAGCCGTCCCAAACCCCGGTTGCGACCCCCTCGGACCCCTCCGCCACGAGGTTTGGTTTTATAAAGCGGAGTCCCTCCCCGGCGGGGGTCTCGGTGGCGGCCGTGGACTGCGCCTCGGCGGTCACCTCGGCCGATTCTCCAGCGGCGCCCGGGCCGGTGGCCTGCGGTCCCAAGTCCTTCTGGACCTCGAGGTCCTCCGGGCATACGTTCTGGTGGGGAACCCGGCTGGTGTCCTGGGCCACCTCGGCGAAGCGCTCGTCCCAGTCGGGTTGTTCATCCCCCCACCGCAGCGGAGGATCGAGCTGCCGTTGCTTGTAGAGGGCGAGATCTTCGCGCGACAGGCTGTGGTTGAAGTCGGCTCCAGACTGTCTTGAGACCATCTCCTCGGCATACCCAATGGTCCGTTCGATCTTCTCCTGACCCCGCTGCAGGTCGAACGACGACTCGAGGTTCATCTTGTAGATCGCCTCGCGCAGCCAGCGCAGCTCAATCCCGGCAGCGTTCGCGTCCTTCACCAGCAGGTCCCAGGTGGTCGTCCCCTCACTCACCTGCAGCACCCGTTCAACCATCCGGCAGGCGGTCTTCAGCGCCTGCTCGTGCGACGTGGCGGTCGAGGCCAACACCGCCCCACCGTTCCCCCGCACCCACTCCAGCGGCCCAAACGCCGGCAGCCGCAGGTGCCACGGCCCCGGCTTTTCCTTCCGCACCGGATGCGAGAGTTTCAGGCAATCGAGCACCCGATCCCCAAACGGATCTTCTTCGGAAGAGACCAGCCGCCAGATGCTGCGCGCACACTGCACCAGCGAGGCGCTCTTGAGATACCGCGCCGGTCCCCCCGATTTCCGGAACGCATCGGGGGCTTGGGTCAGCACCAGCGTCACGTCATGGCGTCGAGCGATGGTGGTCAATTCGTGGACCAACCCTTCGAAAACCCGTTCGCTGTCGGTCCGCAGGAAGAGTTTGAGTTGGTCGATCACCACGAGCCGGATATTCGGACGGCGTTTGAGCAGCTGATCCAGCTTTTCGAGGGCTGCCGCGGTGTGCAGCCGGACGCGGGTCTGCGCCTCGCGTCCCTCCAGTGGAGGCTGATCGCCCGCGACTTCCCCCGCCCCCCAGGCGAGCAGTTGGTCCGACGCCAGCAGCACTTTGCGCGGATCGCCCCCCATCTCGGCCAACCGGGGCAGTACCGTGCGGGAATAGTCTTCGAGGGCGTTGAACAGCAGCACCTCGGCCACGGGGTGATGATCTTGCGGACGGCAGCCGGGGAAGGACATGCCTCGGGTGAGCCGGGCGATCCAGTCGGCCGTCAGCGTCGACGCTCCGGCCCCCGATTCGCCGACCAAGACCACGAGTTCCCCCGTGCGGATTTTCCCGGGCCAGATCCAGCCTTCGAGGTGGGAAGAAACGGATGCGGGCCGGGCTGTCTGGGGTGAACCGGTGGCCGGGGCCGAGCCCGCCGGCGCTGGAGTTCCCGCCGCCAAGCCTGCTGGAATGACTTTGTTCCCCTGTTGTCCTGCACCGTTCTGAACGGAGGAGTGATCACACTCCATTGGCTGAGACAGCCGCGAGCCGTTAGCTCTGGGGGCGGGAACACCAGTGGACGGTCCACCGGAATGCAGCTCGCCGTGTGCCGGACTGGAATTTGTGGCCGTTTTTGCGGGATAATTCACCCCATTATGACCGGCCTTGGCGGCCGCCTTGGCCTGTTTGCGAAGCATGCGTGTGTAGCGTGACATGGAAACACCTGTGGTCAACGAAAAGGAACAACAGTCTGTTTGTATATTATCTCACAGAGAATGCAATAGTGAACACGCATGGACAAACAGGATGTCCCAACGTAGGGCAAGTTTAAAAACTTGTCCGTCCAGCCCCCCAAGCCCAAAGTGTTCGGAAAATATGCACACAAAAACAGTAGTGTGGGAGAAATGTTTCGTCGCTGGTGGGGCGACCATCGAGCCGTGCGGGAGCCCGGGCCTGCGCACCCGGCGCCGCCTCCGACCGCCTGGGAAAACGGCGGAAAGCGCCGTACTCCAGGTTCGGCCCCGTTCCGCGACCGGCCCACCCCATTCCTCTCCTCTCCTCTCCTCTCCTCTCCTCTCCTCTCCACTCCTCTCCTCTCT
>JBKCTR010000242.1:0-5631 GCA_046318755.1 Planctomycetaceae bacterium | reverse complement strand
CCCTGAAAACTCCGTTCCCGCGCCAGATCGGTGGCCGTGCTGCACAGCACCTCCTTCACCACGCGGGGGCGTCCCTGCAGTTCGGTGTAACGCGCCAGCAACATCGCCGCCGCCCCGCTCACATGCGGCGCCGCCATGCTGGTCCCGTCCATCTCTCCCCAGCGGGGGGTTTCTTCGTCTTGCACACACAAGCACGATGTGATGCGCTCTCCCGGAGCGACGAGGTCTGGTTTCAGTCGACCATCCCCCGTGGGACCCCGGCTGGAGAAGAAACTGACGCCGTAGGTGTGAGGCCAATACCGGTGTGTGGCCCCAACCGTAATCACTCCATCGGCATTGCCGGGATCGGTAATGCTGAGCGCCACGTAACCGTCATACGGTCCCTTGTCGGTCTGCAGACTCTGATAGCCGAAGTTTCCGGCGGCCGCGACCACCACCACCCCGCTGTTGATCAGGTTCTCGCATTCGATGCAGACCGGCGTCTGGCCGCACGCCCAGTTGCGCACGTTGTGCGGAAGCTGCAGGCTGAGATTGGCGCCGTGAATCTCCCGAAAACCGAGACGGTCATTGAGCTGCCGGATGTACTGCAGGGCGGCGATCACTCCAAATTCGGTTTCCGCATTGGTACGCCCCAGAACCCTCAGGTCATACAGCTTGATTTCGGGACACAGACCTTGAACAGCTTTGGAGCGAGGCTGAGTGATCTCCCGGGCTTTCGTATCTTGTATCCTTCTCACACCGCCGGCATTTGCCGCGAGAATCCCCGCCACATGAGTGCCATGGTCCGATTCGGGACGATCCAGCACCGGATCAACGGCGATCAGTGGTTCGACCAATTGCCACAGTAGCGGCCGGTCGTTTCCCGCATCTTCAATCAACATGGGAAGATTTCGTTTTGCCAGTTTGATCCAATCTTTCAGTCGGTCTCCCTCCAATTGCCGATACTCGAGAATCTGATTGATTCGCCGTTCCACCGAACGCTTGTCGTTGTTCAGTTGATTGACGCTCAGAATGTCGCGAATGAATCCAAAGTCCAGAGATTTGACAATTCGGCAGTTGCCCTCCGGGTCGTAAAAGGCCGGATGCTGTCCGTCAATTCCGGAATCGAGCACCGCCCAGGCGATTTTATGGCAGTGCACGTCAAACAACTGCCGCGCTGCGTCTCCCTTTACGGCCGGAACCGAGTCTTTCAAGGCGGGAGTCGCGTCTCGGTTGAGCGACACCTGAAACACCCAGGGTTTGGCTTCTGACAATATATTCGATTCCGCAGATCCCTCCTCGCTCGTGCGCGTTGGGGGCGGCTCGACCAGAACCTTCAGCGTCCGAGTCAGGGCATCAGTGACCTCACGACGAATGGTTCGTCGCTTCAGTAACTCGATGACCCCTCTGTCCACGTCGGAATCTTGACCTTCCTTGACTCTTTCCTCCCCCAAAACAATGAGTGCTCCCAGAACCATCAGCCGCAAAATCTCGGGAGTTTTGCATAGAGTTTTCTTCGGTTGGCTACGCGCGTTTTCAGTGGACGCCTTCATCCAGTCAACCATCGCTTTGATGATGTCGCCCAGCGGCTCATGTTCATCGGCTCCTGCCCTTGCCAATGTCACGTTCGATTTGTGCAGTTCCTCATGATTCTTATGCCACCACGCTGACATCGGCAGCACAATTCGTATCAATTGGCTGAATGTCAACCTGGCGGCAATCAACCCTTGAAGATACGCCAATCGTGGGTCGTGAGAGTCCCGTTGCGGGTCGGCCTCCTTTTCCACCTTCTCAATCCGGTGAGCGATCCGCTTGGCCAGTGGTCCGGCCGGAATTCCAAACAACGGTGTGATCAGCAACTCCACCGCCTCGTTGGGACTTTCGGCATACTTCAGCCAGACATCGCCGAGAATGGGTGATGACTGGAGTTCCCGGCGCCCCACTGGGGACGAAAACAAAACCATATCGACCAGATCCTTGGTCGAGATCGGTTGGGCTTGCGGCGGCATCAGTCACTCCGGGATTCGGTATTTCTTTCCAACGACGACCTTCGTTGTATCCCCCCCGTCCAGCGAGATCAACAGCTTTAACTGCAGGCGTGGCCACCCGGGCCGATCACCGGCATCCCCCATTCATCTTGGACAGCCCCCAGTCGAACGATTCAATCGAATCACCAGGCGCCCCAGTGAGAGACCACTCCCCGGGGAGACATCATCACCTCCCCGGAGAGCGCCAGCCCATTCCGGCAATTGCCCCTCACTTCGTCCTGATCTGACCCGTTTCCGCCCAGTCGGATCGGCCAACCGAATTGACCGCCTGCACACGGAAACGATACGGGGTCATGCGCTTCAGGCCGGTCGCGCGGTATTGCACCTTGTCCGCTGGAGCGTCGGCAAAGAACTTCCAGCTCTTGCCCCCGTCGGTGCTCACCTGAAACACATACCCCTCCTCACGACTCGCTCCGTTCCACGTCAGATCGACGGTCGTTCCGCCCACATCGACCGCGCGAAGGTTGCTTGGGTTGGTCGGAGGGGTGTTGTCGGTCCGAACGGTCACCCGCGGAATCCCCGGTGAAAACAGCCCTCCATTCACCGCGAACAACTCGAACACATACACCGTATTCGGTTTCAGGTCCGTGATGGTCCACTGCTGATTGAAGAAGTCGAGCAGGGCAATGTCCTGGAAGGAGGCCCCCTGATCCCGACTGATGCGAATCAGATTCTGTTTCGCATCAGTCGCATTGTTTTTCCAGACCAGCGTCAGCTTGATGTTGCCGATCTTCGTGGCCGCGAAACCCGAGGGAGACGCCGGTAAGGGGGGCAGGGTACAGCCCCGCGTCTCGGCACTCCAGGCTGAAATCCCCGCCTCATTCTCGGCCCGAATCCGGAAGACATACTCGCGGTTCGGAGACAGGTCTCCCACGAGGGTCGAGGTGCTGTCTGGCCCGGGGCGCTGGCAGAATTGCCACGATTGACCCCCATCCCGGCTGATGTCGAGCTGCAGAACCGTCGCCCGCGTGTCGGCCCGGTTCCAGGCCAAAGTCAGCGTGGTCTGCGACTTGGCGATCACCTGCAGTCCCCCCGGTTGGTCCGGGGCCCGCCGTGCCGTCCGGCCCGCCGCCACGTTCGAGTCGCCCGATTCCCCCGCCTGGTTGAACGCCCGAACCTTGACGGAATAGTCCGTTTCGGGAGCCAGCCCGGTCAAGGTCGCGCAATTCACACCGGCTACGACCTGGCTTCCCCGGCTGAAATTCACCGTGTCACTGCTCACCCACACCCGGAATCCGTCTTCATTGTCGCTGTTGTCGGTCCATTTCACGTCCAGCGTCGTCGGCTTGGGATTGACCACGCAAACACCGCTCGGGATGGCGGGAACCGCCATCGGAGTCGTTGCCTGGACCCAATCGCTGGGGGGCGAATTCCCGGCCCCGTTGAACCCGATCACGCGGTACCAGTACTTCGTCAGGGGTTTGAGTCCCTTGTCGGTGAAGGTGGTGACGGTCGGCTGGGCCTGGCCGAGGCTCTGCCAGGTCTGTTTGTCATTGTCGCTGCGGAACAACTCGAAGCCGGTCTCCTTGCCGGCCGCGGTCCACGCGAGATCTACCGAGCTGGAAGTCGTCCCCACCACCCTCAGATTCGTCGGCGCACCGGGGACCGCCTGCAGCGTGCGTCCTTCGATCTCGGCCGGTACCGAATCTCCGGCCCCATTCGAGGCAATCAGCCGCAACCGGTACGGGGTATTCTCCGCCAGTCCGTCCACCAGCCTGGCCGTGCTGTTGGGGGCCAGCGTCTCGGCCGCTGTCCAGGTTTTGCCCCCGTCCGCACTCCGCTGCAGCCGGTATTCGGTTTCGGTGCGACTGACGTCATTCCACTTCAGTGTCAGCGAGTTGGACGTCTGGTTGCAGATCACCAGCCCGGTCGGTGCAGCCGGAAGTGTCACAAACGACACCTGCGGGTTCTGCTGCGACTCGACCCCGGCATTCAACGCCGAGACTGCGACGTCGTACGTGGTGTCGATCGTCAACCCCGTCAGCGTGTCGGAGGTCGCAGTGGCCGCCAGTTTCTTCTGGTTCCAGGAGGTCGTTCCTGAGGGCCGCCACGAGATCTGGAACCCGTCCAACGGGGGTGGCCCCGCCTGCCACTGCACGAGGGCCGAATTTGCCGTCGCCGAGACCACCCGCAAGTCGGTCGGCGGGGCGGGGCTCTTGGGTCGGGTGTTGCCGCAGACCACGTCGGTCCACGCCGAGAAAACACCCCCATTCCTGGCACGCACTCGGAAGCAGTACTTGCGGTTCTCGGCCAGCGAACCGGCCGAGAACGTCACGACGTTCGGTTGCGTCACGCCAAATGGCGAAAAAGCCGCACCGTCGGTGTCGCTGATTTCGATCTCAAACGCCGTTTCATTCTGACTGTTGTCCTTCCATGACAGCTTCAACGACGTGGCGGTGGCCTCGCTCAATTGCAGGTTCGACGGGGCCACGGGGGCCAGAGGCTTTGTCCGCACCGTCACCACGTTACTCTCACCCGACGAGACCAAACCGTTGTACGCCTCGATCCGGAATGAATAGTCGGTGTCGGGAGTGAGACTCGAAACGCGGGCCTTGGTCTCAGTCGCCTTGGGGCGAGTCACGACCGTCCACGTCCGACCGGCATCCTGGCTGATCGACAGCACGAATTCGGTGACCTTGCTTTGGGGCAGGGTCCAACTGAGGTCGACCGTGGTGCTGTCGGCCCGCTCGAGCTTCAACACCGGCCGATCGGGAGGCGTTCCCAGGGTGGTCACCTGCACGGGACCGGCGGGAGGAGAACTCCCGGCAGTATTCCGGGCCCGAACCTGGAACCAGTACTCGGTGCCGGCCTCGAGCCCCGTCACCGCCAGTTTGACCCCATTCGCGGCCACGGTTTTGTACAACTTCCACGTTTTGCCACGATCCCGGCTGACCTCCACATCAAAGAACTGCTCGTCGGGACTGTTGTCTTTCCAGGAAAGATCCACCGACGTCTGGGTGATGTTCGCCGCCACGAGATTGCTCGGGGCCTGCGGGGCCTCGCCTGGGGTGGTTTCCCGCAAGATCTCGGAATACCCCGAGGCCCCCACCCCATTCCGCGCCTGCACCCGAAACCAATACTGTTTGGCGGGTGTCAGATTACTCACCAGAACTCTGGGAGTGTTCGCCGCCGGCTGGGCCTTCAGTTCCCAGTTCTGGCCAAGGTTCGCACTCATTTCCAGCGCGAACTCGGTTTCATTCGCGCTGTTGTCGGCCCATTGCAGGTCGATCGAGCGGGAGGTGGTCTTGACCGACACCGGTTTGCCGGGAATCGCCGGAATCTCATCCAGCGTCGTCGCACTGACCGGCTTCGCCCAGTCCGAGACTCCCCCGTCATTGACGGCCCGCACCCGGAAGACATACAGCGTCCTGGGGACCAGCCCCGTCACTGTCTGTCGCAGAATGTTGGCCCCCACCTTGCTCAGAGGAGCGAAGGTCGAACCCCCATCGAGACTCCGTTCGATTTCGAAGCCCTGTTCATCAGCGCAATCGTTCCACACCAGATCAAGTTGCCGCGCTTGCAGCTTGTCGACCCTCAGGTCGGTCGGTGCCACAGGGGGAGCCTGCTTGGTGCGGGCCGACACCGTCGCCGTGGGGGGCGAACA
>JBKCTR010000241.1:0-5811 GCA_046318755.1 Planctomycetaceae bacterium | reverse complement strand
CGCCAGTGTGGGGAGGCGCGAGTGGGGGCGACATTCGCCGCAGGTCGGGTGTGGGGCTGCAGACGGCATGTCGGTGAGGGCCGAGGCAGAGAGCGACCGAGTCTGTGGTCAGGCGATCGCACCGGACTTCGGGGCGGTGTTGGCGATGTGTCTCGACTCGGGTGCCTGGGAGGCGAATGGGCATGGTCTGCCGATTGAAGCCTCCTGTGACGGGTTCGCGGCGCGCCGCAGGACCGATGGTGACCCAGACGCCGACACCCCCAGCTCAACGATCTCCACCACTTTCCGCGTTCACAAACGCGGCAATGCTGGCACGCAACCGGAGGAGTTGCCAGAAGTAGGTTGCCGAGGCGAGCAACACCAGGATGACCACACCCAGGTTCAACCACACGGCAAGCGCCCCCAGCATCCCGGCGGGAAGGAAGATCTGTGCCAACAAGACGACGGCCAGGATCTGCACGAGCAGCACAATCCGGCGACTCTGCGTGACGAAACCCGGGTTCTCGACCACGAGCGCGATGATGGTGAGGTACCGCAGAGTTCCCGAGGCGGTCAGCATGCCTGCCAGTTGGGCCCATCCCGAGCGCGACACAGCCTGCATGGCCGGCTGGTGGACCGTTTGCGCCAGCATGATCCAAATGGCGAGACCCGTGGCGACGGACGCGATTCTGGTCAACCAGCGCCACATCTCTTCCGTCTGGGTGGTCAGCGGCAACGCGGTGGTCCACCACGTCGCCAGGATGCGGAACAGGGGAAACGCGAGCAGCACGAACAGCAGGGCCGCGACCCCTTCGCGCATCCACATTACACGCCTTTCCAGTGCGTCCAACTGCTTCATCAACCGCTGTTGCTGTTCGCGATCGACCAACACCTTTTTCCACCGGCGTTCGACCCCGTCTTCCTGGGTCACGAACGACGGGACTTCACCCGGCTCGGCCTCGCGTGTCTGCCAACAATTCTTCAGTTCCTGAAAGATCCAGTTCATTTCCGGTTCGATCTGGTCGACCGCCCGGCCCGCCCACCGAAATCCTCCCCACACCCCCAGGATCACGACTGCCAGAATCACTTCCAGCAACAGTCCCCGGCGAATCCTCACGAAGGCACGTCTGACAGCGTTGGTTTCCATTTCAGTTCTCAGATGCAACGCACGATGCAGGGTCGACATGCAGGGTCGAAATGCAGGGTCGACATGAGATGATCCGGCCGTGCCAATGTCACTGGCCATCACTGAATCCGCCGCTCCCCGACCAGGGGGTCCCAATCAGGCCGGCGCGACAGGCGGGTCGGTCAATCGATCACCCGCTGATGGATGGTACCAGACCGGTGTTGTGAAAGAAACCAAATTCCGCGAACCGGTTTGCGCTGTGGGAGTTCCCACGACGTGTTACGACCACACCGACACCGCCAACCCCGGACAAAGTTTTTGGGTTGCAGGCGAGCCACGTCGCTTCCGTCCACACATCCGGGTCTTGCCCTCTCGGAGTGGCATTTGCGACAGCCATGCGCAGCGAATTCTTCGGTGGCGGGGCTGAATCCACGGCCTGGATTTTCTCCAATGCAGCTCACTCGCCCGATGGATTTCGTGATCCACCGCTTGTGTGATTCAGTCGCAGCCTCCCGCCATTCTCCCGAACACAACAGGAATCCTGGCCATGTCCTGTCGGGACATTCTTTCATAGCCAGGAATTCCCCTTCAGGGAACGACATCAGCACAGGCCGGTGTGCGATGGGGCCGGTGATCTCTCGGCGTGGGATGACGCGGCGATTCCTGATCCCGATCGGCAGCCGCACAACGGGAATGAACCCGGACTCAGCCCGTCAACAATCGCCTTGTGTTCGGAACGTTCGGTGAACGGTGACATGTCCTGCCGACCTTTTCCGAATCCAGTGATTGAGTGGCGACCACTTACCCGCCACAGGCCAGGGCCGCCAGCGCCAGCCCGGCCGTCTCGATCCGCAACAGGTTGTCGCCCAGGGACAGCAACCCGGCGCCGCGGGCGGTGGCGGCGGCCACTTCCGGGTCGGTCCAACCCCCTTCCGAGCCGATCAGGAACGACACGGCCTGCGGCCAGGTGGGTGCCAACTCGCGCACCAGTCCACCCCCGGGATGCGCCACCCAGAGGGAACCCTCCGGGAACGAGTTCGACAGGAATGCCGACACTGGCGTCAGCGGGGCCAGTTCCAGCAGGTCGTTGCGGCCGCACTGCTTGCTGGCCTCGACGATGACCCGGCGGAGTTTGTCCAGACGCGTGTCGCGCGGCTCGACCACGCTGCGGGCAGTGACCAACGGCACCAGCCGGGCCACTCCCAGCTCGGTCGCTTTTTCGACCAGCCAGTCGAACCGGTCCCCTTTGGGCACGGCAGTCGCCAGGGTGACCAGCCGCCGCTGCGGTTCCGGGGCCGGATGGTACGCCGTAATTTCAATCGCCACGCCTTGGGGCTCGACGCGACGCACAATTCCCTCGGCCTGCAGCCCCCGCCCGTTGAACAGTGTCACCCGGTCTCCCGGTGCTCCCCGCAGCACAACCGCCAAATGCCGCCCTTCTTGGCCCGTGAGGGTCAGTTCGGCGGTCGTCGGCTGCAACTCGGGGGTGAAAAAGCGACGGCTCACGGCGGGGTCTTTCCAGGTTCCAAAAACGCAATACGCCTGTTCCGTGGGTGGTCCCGTGCGAGGGTGGCCCCAAACGAGCCGGCACGGGGGATCGACTGAAGAAAGACATGCCCGCCGCAGCGCATCACACTTCGCAGAGCGACTACTGCGCGGGAGGCAGCTTGTGCAGTTGGGGGGGCGAGGTCTCGGGCTCGGCGGCGGGAGCAGCGGGCGGGGTGGCGGGGGAGGCACCACGCAGCCAGTCGAACAGTGCCCGCACCGGGCTGCTGAAGGCGAACCCGCAGAAGATCAGCGGCAGGGCCAGCTCGCGCACCATCAGCCCCACCACGATCCCCAACACCACCAGCAAGACGTGGGCATAGCTTTTGCGCCCGCGGAAGTAGCGGTTGAAAAAGTGCGAGTAGCGGATTCGCGAAACCATCAGGCAGGCGCACGCGAGGGTGACCATCGGCAACACCAGCCGCAGGGCCGGCGCTCCCCAAGACATCAGCGAGTGCCCGGTGCGCTCCCACCAGTCGGCGGTGTTGTCGGGAGCCAGGGCCATGGAGGCCAACAGGGGATAGGCGACGAGGAACGAGACCACCGCCCCGGCAGCCGCCGGTGAGGGAAGCCCGCTGAAGAAATTGTGCGAGTCGTCTTCTTCGGTCTCGACGTTGAACCGGGCGAGCCGGAGGATGGCACAGATCACATAGAGCACCGCGATGCCCCACAGCACGCGGGGATGCAGCGACGGCCCCTCGTGCGGCAGGGCGCAAAACTTGATGAGCATGAAGGCGGGCGCGACCCCGAAACTGACGGCATCGCACAGGCTGTCGAGCTCGGCCCCGAATTGGCTGCTCTGCTTGGCCCACCGGGCGGCTCGACCGTCGAGCATGTCGAACAGCATCGCGGCGAAGATCAGCAGGGCGGCGATGAACAGGCAGCCGACGTCGTCCCCTCCCCAGCCGGTCTTTTCGATCCCCACCTTGGCGGCGAAGGTGAGGGCGCCGAATCCACAGACGACGTTCCCCAGGGTGAGCACGGTGGGGAGCACGGCGAACAGGCGGGGCCCGCGCCGCAGGCGGAGCGTTCGGGGTGTCTTCATGGTGTCGCACAGTCCCCGGGGGAATCCGGGAAGCTTCTCCGGCGGTCAGGCCGACGGAGAATCGGTTTTCAGTTTCCAGCCAGGCTCGGTCACCGGAGGCTCCGCACCTGGTTCCACCAGTTTACCATACAGTTCGGGACGGCGGGCTCGCAGGTAACGCCGGCCGCTGGAAAGTTCGAGTTTCTCGGCGGTCAGCAACCCCACCACCACCTGGTCGTCGAGATCGGTGCATTCCGTCAGCACCTCGCCGAACGGGTCGAGAATGAGCGAACCCCCCGGGCGAACTTCCCCTTCGTCGAGGCCGATGGGATTGGAATAGACTCCGTAAACGCCATTTTCCCAGCAGCGGGTGGGAAGCCAGCGGAGCAGCCAGCCCCGTCCCTTGGGACCCTGCAACTCCTGCCGCAGCCGGACCGGGTCGCGGTGGCGGTTGTGCCACAATGCCGGGTCGACGGTTCCGCGACCGGGCATAGTCGAGGGGAGACACCCGGTGACGTGGGGCATGAGGATGATCTCGGCCCCCTCGAGCGTGGTGGCCCGCACATTTTCGGGGAGGTTGTTGTCGTAGCAGATGAGGATGCCCCACCGGCAACCGAGCAGCTCGAAGGTGGTGTACTGGTTGCCGGGGGTGAGATACCGGCTGACAAACGTGTGCAGCTTGCGGTGCCTGGCGATGAACCCATCGGGGCTGACGACCACGTAGGTGTTGTGAATGCGGTCGCCGTCCCGTTCGAACAGCCCGGCCCCCACCGCCACGCGAAACTCGCGGGCGATGGCAATCAGCGACTGCACGGCGGGGCCCGAGGGGACCGGCTGGGCCAGATCCCACAGCTCTTGCCGCGAGAAGGTCTGCACGTAGGTGTAGGCCTGAATGCAGCATTCGGGAAACGAGACCAGTTCGGCCCCGCGCTCGACCGCCTGGCGGGTCAGTTCGCGGATGCGGCCGAGGTTGTAGCCCACATCGCCATTGCGGTATTCGAACTGGGCGGTGCCGACGCGGAGATCTCGCATGGGGGCGTCTCGGATCAAGAACCCGGGCGACCAGACCGGACGGCAGACAAATCGAGCGGGGGTCGACCCGCGACATGTTCGAAGTACCAGGCGAAGAGGGTCTGGAAGCAGACCGAGAACCGGGACGGCTCGCGGAGGATCCAGGCCGCCACATCGTCGAGGGGATGGAACGACACGGCATCGATCTCGTGGGGATCGATCACCGGGGTGGCATCGCTGGTGGTGCGATAGAGCACCGTGTGCTCGCGGGCGGTCTCGGGAGCGGCGGCGAACTTGGCGATGTATTCGAGCGGAGCCGAGAGCCCCAGTTCCTCGGCCAGTTCCCGGGGGGCGGCCGCCTCGTACGTTTCGCCCGTGCCGAGGTGTCCGGAGGCCGACGAGGTGAACTGCGACGGCGCCTCGTCTTTGTGACGCGAGCGCATCTGCAACAGCAGTTCTCCGCCACTGTTGAAGACGAAGACATGCACGGCCCGATGCAGCAGCCCCCGGGCGTGAACCTGCGACCGCGGGGCCTGGCCAATCACCCGGTCGTGCTCGTCACAGATGTCGAAGATCTCTTCCATGCGATGTCAGCCGGGTGGGGAATTCGCGTCGAACGTCAGGATGACAGCCACAGAGCACTGCCACAGAGCACTGCCACAGGGGAACAGTAGAACGGGACATCCACAATCACTCACCACGGGGTGAGCAGGCCGGGGGAACCTCACTCGGGATCGGTCTGTTTGCGCACGGCCCGGCGATGCCATTGCTCGAGCACGAAGTAACCACCGGGGTTGAACCCGAGGTTGGCATAGGTGGCGTGGGCCCGGGTGTTGTCTTGTTCGACATAGAGCCGCAGGCCGACCACGTGGGGGTTGTTCTGGGCCTCGGACTTGAGATGTTCGAACAGGGCGCGGAAGACTCCCTGGCGGCGGTGGTCGGGATGCACATAGACGCTTTGCAGCCACCAGATGTCGCCGTTGCGCCAGTCACTCCACTCGCGGGTGTGCATCAACTGGCCGATGATCTGCCCGTCCAGCTCGGCCACGAAGTAGCGTCCCTTGGCGGGGTCGGCCAGCAGGGCCTGCACGCCGGGAACGAGGTGGGCGTGGTCCAGGACCTTCCC
>JBKCTR010000240.1:0-3776 GCA_046318755.1 Planctomycetaceae bacterium | reverse complement strand
GGCGATCTGCCGGGGCGTGAACTCGTCGGTATGCGTGGCATAAAACGCCAGCACCAGCCCCAGCACAATCAACCACCCCCACACGGCCCACCGCCGGTAGCGGGACAAACGCGAACCGTCAGACATCGGTCTCCACGCCCCAGTCCTCCACGCCCCAGTCAAGCACCACTCTCTTCGGGAGAGATCCGCAGATATGATAAGCCACCGTGCCGGTGTTTTGCCGGAATCCCCGCCAAGTCGCCGCCCACTTTGTCAGTGTTCGACAGGCGCTACAGTGCAATCCGGGCCCCTCGGCAGTCCACGACGACTCTTCCTTGCGAAAGACTCAAATGCCCCCCAGACTCCCCTGCGACCGGCGGCAATTCCTCTCGCTGGGCCTGGCCCTGTGTTGTGGAACGGGCCGATCGGATGGAACGAGGGCGCTGGCCGCCGGTCAGCCCGGGGAAACACCTCGCGCCAAACCCACCCTGGGCCCCGGCCCTGGCTCGGGACAGGTTCTGCCGATTGCCCCCCGCGACGGGACCGAACTGCAGGCCGCCCTGTGGCGGCAGGCCGAAACAGGCCACACCCTGCAGCTTCCCCCCCAAGCGACCCTCACCCTCACCCCCCGCGAAGAGCGGGTGGGACCCCACCGCGAGCTCTCGCGACACCCGCTGCTGATTCCGCCCGGCGTCCGCCTCGACTTGAATGGGGCCACCCTTCTGCTGGAATTCACCGCCAACAGCTATGGCGTGCGGCTGTCGAACGACTCGGCCCTGCGGAATGGAATCATCAAGGTGGTCCGCAGCGAAGGGAAGGGGCTGCAGGCCTGTTGGCATAGCGGGGTCTCGATTGGGGCCGCCTATGGCGACGGCGGCACGCCAGATCGCCCGGGAGTCTTCTCGACCGTCTCGCAGTGGGGGGTGGAAGACCTGGTGATCGAACAGCCCTTCCCGGCGGCGGCGATGCAGTTGATGTCGGAAGCGTGCCGGGGGGTCATTCGCCGGGTGACCATTGCCGACTCGGCCAAGGCCCTGTTGGGTGTGGGGCTTGACTGGGGCAGCGTCGGCCCGATCACCAGTGAGGACCAGAAGATCGCCCCGATGCGCCGGCTCTGGGAACGCGGGGAGATTTATTCGACCCATCCACACGACATTGCCCTGGAAGAGGTGCGGGTGGGACGGTTGGGCCGTTGCCAGGATGGAAACGACGCGGGGATCCGCTGTTCGGCCTGCCATGACATCACCATCCGCGACCTGCGGGTGGAGGCGGCCGGGGTGGCGCTGGCCCTCTTCGGGGGGGATCTGGGTTACGAGTTCGCGCGGCACGACCTGCGCGACCGGGCTCATCAGGGATACGACGTGGATGGCGTGCGGATTGGCCGGGCGGAGATTTTCGGATTGGTCTTGAACGGACTGGCCGACAATGTCTGGCGGGCCCGCGAGAACCATGGTTATGAACCGGTCCGCGACCCCTGCCGCCCCGGATTGGACCAGCCGCGATTGCGGAACATCGACCTGCGGGGGGCGGGGGGGAAGTCCCAGGGGGTGTATGCCGTCGCGGTGACCGACGCCCACCTCGATCGAATCCAGATCCGGAGGTTTGAAACAGGAGTGCATCCGGAGGACTGGGTCGACGGCCTGCGGCTGACCGGGGCAGTACTGGCTGAAAACACCCACCACGCCCGCATCGAAGGAGTGCGCTCGCCGGCGCAGCGTGTGGAAATCACGCCGTAAACAGGGGGTGCCCCCCTTCGGCGAGGAGACCCAACGTGGATTCGCTCGCCCCCCCCACGGTCAGTCGCGGTGGGGACCGACGGGGCGCGACGCGATCCGGGTCGCGTCCCGGACCGCTTGCGTGCTGCGGGATACGATACAATTGCGACCGCAAGAGCCGTGTCGAAGCAGCCGGCAAACCTCGTGAGACCTTTGGGAAGACCGCCTGTTGGAAGACTGGAGTTGAACGCGATGGGCCGCTGTGACTGGATTGCCTTGGTCCTGCTGCTGGGGAGTGGTCTGGCGGGCGGAGAGCGATGGGTTTACTCGCAGGAGCGAGACCATGCGCCTGCCGAAGGTGAGTGGACTGAAGGCTCTCTCCAGGTTGGCTCGCAGGAACGCTGGTTTCGGGTGTACCGCCCCCGCACACTTCCCGAGCATCCCCCCGCCGTCCTGTTGCTGCATGGGGGCACGCAGAGCATGCGCAAGATCTTCGCTCTCCGGGCGGGAGGGACCCGCGCATGGACCAGTGTCTGCGATCGGGAGAAAGCCGTGCTGATTGTCCCCAACGGGGTGAATCCGCAAACGGGCGATACGCGGGGCGACAATCAGAACTGGAATGATTTGCGGTCAGCGAAATCTGACCGGAATTCCACGGCCGATGATGTGTCGTTTATCCTTCAGTTGCTGGACAAGATGGTTCGCACTCACAGTTTGGACAAGGGACGGATCTACGTCACCGGGGCGTCGAATGGAGGCATGCTCACGTATCGGCTGTTGATCGAGGCTCCGGAACGGTTCGCCGCCGGCGCGGCATTCATTGCCCTGCTGCCCGCCGATCTGAGGGGGCTCGAACCGCCTGCCAAGCCCACGCCGCTGTTGATCCTCAATGGAACCGAGGATCCGCTGGTCCGGTGGGAGGGGGGGGCCATTCGGGGACAGACCGAGAAGCTCATGTCGGCGGAAAGTCACCGGGACTGGTGGATTCGCACCAATCGCGCCCAGGGAACCGGGGTGCGCGAAGAGCTGCTTCCCGATACCAGTCCCGATGACGGCTGCCGGATTGAGCGCACGTTCTATCCGGCGCTGCCAGGGGGCGCTCCAGTGCTGTTTCTGAAAGTCCGGGGGGGCGGGCACGCGCTCCCGTCACGGACGCACACTCTGCCCGACAACGCCATCGTCCGGCGACTCATCGGTCCTCTTTGCCGCGATGCCGAAGGAGCGGAACTCGCCTGGGAGTTCATGTCCCGTTATCAAAGATGAGACGTCCCCACCGCGGCGGTTCACACTGTCCTGCGGCAAGGTCGCCGATGCGCTGCTTTCCGCAGAGAAAGAGAGAGTTCGCCGCACACCGCTGACGGTCGCCCCGTCCAGAGACACTCCACCGGATGTCTGGGATGGTGTCGAACTCGCCCTGCAGTGCGTTCGGGGCAGTGGGTTCGGGCTGTGACCAGAAACCAACACCGCCTGCCGTGATTGTGGTGTCACTTCAAATTCAGCAAGCGGGCGACATTGCCCCCCAGAATCAGCCGCTTGTCTTCGTCGCTGATCTCCAGCTTCCGCACGTTGTCGAGCTGTGCACGGGCGGACTCGGGGGCCGTGGGATTCTTGTAGGGCCCGTCGGTCCCCCAGACCAGCCGCCGCGCGCCGACGCGGGCCACCGCCTCGCCTATCTTGGCCGGCAGGCCGACGGCACTCAGGTCGAGCCAGACATTGTCGAACTCTTCCGCCAGCCGGATGAACTGGTCGGTCATCGCCGCATCGGTCGAGTTGTACCGCCCCATGTGGGCGAACCAGAACGGGGTCTGGGGAAAGGTTTTCGCCAGACGTGCGGCGACGGCGGCATTCCCGGAGACATCGACCAGGCAGGGAATCGGAAAGGTCCCCGCCAGGCGGAGCAGGGGGTCGATCACGTACTCGGCCAGCGTGCACTCCCCCACGTGCAGTTTGATGCCGCGAAAGCCCTTCTGGGTGACCGCCTGCTCGACCACGGGCAACAGCGCGATTTCATAGCTGGGCAGACCATAGAGAAAGGGGATGAGCCGGTCGGGATATTTCTCAACCGCCGCGGCGGCCATTTCG
>JBKCTR010000239.1:0-27518 GCA_046318755.1 Planctomycetaceae bacterium | reverse complement strand
ACTGCTGTTCATCCTGCCGGGGGCGCTGGCTCTGGGTGTGCTGTCGGTTCTGTATGTCGAATACCAGCAGACTTCGTTGTTGCAGGGACTCTTCTACGGACTGAAGGCGGCCGTCCTGGCGGTGGTGGTGGAAGCGGTGCTGCGGATCGGACGACGCGTGTTGAAGAATCCCGCGATGTATGCCCTCGCGGCGGCCGCCTTCGTGGCGATTCGGCTGTTTGCCGTCCCGTTCCCCTGGATCATCGCGGCGGCCGCCCTCGCGGGTCTGGTGGGGGGCTGGCTCAACGAACGCCTGTTCCTGGTGGTGGCCCCCCGCCAATCGGCGGCCGATGCCGCACGGGAAGCGGAATACCTCATCTCAACACACAGCCCTCCCTCGGGACGCCCCCCCCAGCCTCGGTTCATCGCTCGCGACGGCAGCCCTGTGGCTGGCGATCTGGTGGCTGCCTGTGGGAGTGTGCTGGCTGGCCTGGGGCCCTGAAAACATCCTCGTGACTGAGGGATTGTTTTTCAGCCAGGCGGCGTTGCTGACGTTTGGGGGCGCGTATGCCGTCCTCCCCTATGTCGCCCAGCAGGCGGTCGAAACCCACCGGTGGCTGTCGACCGGCGAGATGATGGATGGACTGGGTCTCGCAGAGAGCACCCCGGGGCCGCTGATCATCGTGCTGCAGTTCGTCGGCTTTCTGGCCGCCTACCGCAACCCGGGGGATCTGTCTCCCTGGATCGCCGCCGGGTTGGGCTCGCTGATCACCACCTGGGTCACCTTTGCCCCCAGTTTTCTGTTCATCTTTGTCGGAGCTCCCTGGATCGAACGGTGGCGCGACAACCGCCGGCTGAGCATGGCATTGTCGGGGGTCACCGCCGCCGTGGTGGGGGTGATTCTGAACCTGGCGGTCTGGTTCGCCGTGCAGACCCTGCTGCATTCCACACCAGCCCAGGCAGCGAACTGGCCGCAACTGGGACTGGGCGCGTGGGGAACACTCGACCTGGTCGCTCTGGGACTGGCCCTCGCCGCGGGAGTCGGGTTATTGAGGTTCCACCTCGGGCTGGGGTGGGTCCTGGCAGCCGCGGCAGTGGCGGGCTGGCTGGCTCTGCAGGTGACCCCGAGAAGCCTCCCCGGGTTGTGAACCGGGGGGCCACCGTCCGGTTGTGACTCGTCAGGGGACGCCGTTCCACCGGGGCTTTTCGATGACGCGACCGGCGAGTCTTACTCGGCCGCCAGCGAGACGCAGACGATCTCGCGATCGTTGCGGACGTACACCCGGCGGTTGGCGAAGGCGGGATGGGTCCAGACGACCGGTCGGCCAAACGCGTCCCCCGTGGCCTCGATCACCTTGGCCCGGCTGAGTTCTTCGTAACCCCGGGGAGAAAGCCGGGCGAGAATCAATTCGCCCCGCTCATTGAACAGCACCCACTTGTCGCCATGGCGCACGAGGAAGGCGGTGGCGTGCGGAGCGGGACGGTCGTTGGTCGTGGGCTGCAGCGATTCCCACAGTCGCTTCCCGGTCTTCAGGTCAACCGCCCGCAGATGTCCCGAGTCACAATCGCAGCCGTAGATCACGTCGTCGGCAATCAGCGGAGTGGCATTCGCGCAATAGACACCCGTCGTGGTGGTCCCCTTCCAGACCTCCGCGACGGCGGTTCCCTGCTCGTTCAATCGCAATGCCGAGGCCACCTTGCCGATGCCGCTCGCGAACAACAGGTCACCCGATTTCTGGGGGATGTTGATCGACATCTTGTACTTGGGGGCCAGGGGATGGGTCCACAGGATCTTGCCCGTATCCGGATCGAGTGCGTTGAGATCGTCGGCGGTCCAGATCACGAGTTGCCGTCGACCGGCATGCTCGATGATCGACGGAGGGCAATACCCGGGGTCACTCGCCGAGAGAGCCTTCCAGAGCTCTTTGCCCGTGTGCCGATCGAACGCAACGGCAATGCTTCCCTCCCCTCCCGCGAGACAGAGCAGTTTGTCGCCATCGACCAGCGGGTGTCCGCAAAAACCCCACCAGGGAGTTTCGCACTTGTACTCCTCGTTGAGATCTTTGCGCCAGACGATTGAGCCATCCTGCACGCGGGCACAGAGCAGATCTCCTTCGGCTCCCAGCGAGTAAACGAGGTCTGCGGCGACCGTGGGAGTCACCCGGGGACCGCCCGCGTACGAGATGTTGTATTCCACCTTGTTCTCGATCTTCCAGAGTTCCTTGCCGGTGGACTCTTCGAGGCACAGCAGTCGTTCCACCCCCTGCAGTTTGTCGCGGGCACCAGGATTGTTCGTGCCCCGTCCCTCGGGACAGACGAAGTCGGTCACAAACACCCGACCGTTCGCCACTGAGGGACCAGCGTATCCCGCGGCAATCGTCGTGCGCCAGACCACCTTCGGCCCCCCCTGGGGGAACTTCTCCAACGTCCCGGTCTCCCGCCAGACTCCGTCCCGTCGGGGTCCCATCCATTGGGGCCAATCGTCTCCCCGAGCCATCGCGGGGAGGACCAGACACAGCACACTCCAGAGAAACACAACGATCCGCATGGGAGGCACTTTCGGGGAAAGTCGGGACAAACAGGCCCCGCAGACCAATCCTTCAGTGAAGGCGGGGCGGGGAACGCAACTCGTGCGGAGTGTAGCGTGGAGGGTCGCTGCATTTGAATTCGAGAAATCGGATTGCCCCGGGATCCCAATCCAGGGGAGGCAGACGCTGACCAACCGACCATGGAGTCCGGAGTTGGAGCCGGTCCTCCAGCAGATTCCAGCGGCGAGCGCTCTTCGACAGCCCGCAGTCGAACCGGGACGGGAGCGCACCGGGCCAAGGGGGCGGAATGGTCGCGCGGATTTGATCACGCGAACAGACGAGGGCACCTGCTGTTCGGTCGCACGGCAGGCGATTCATGGGAACCTGCGGATCGAGGTCCACCGGCCGGGTTGGGGATCTGACGACACAATTCTCGACTCCCCCCGAAACGTGCCGCACGACTCTCGCGGATTGCCAACGGATTGCGACCGACTGCACTGAGCGGCAGTGGAGACGCGACGGCAGGATCGCGGGGAAGGCGGAGCGGCCCAGCGCGGGATCTGGGCCGCTCCGTTCGGCGAAATGGAAGGGGACGCCAGGAAGGGAAGGGGGACCCGTTTCTCAGGCGGGTCGGCAGGCAGATCGGCACCCCGTCCCCGCGAGATGCCGCTCCGATCGGGGAAGAAGCAGACGGCGTGCCAGTCTGCACCGTGTCCCTCGATGAGCCGCCCTATCCCACGAATGGATCGAGAGTTGAGTCACTCACGCAGCGTTTCGGACCCGTTGGTGAACAGGGAACGACGCCGGGGGGAATTGCAAATCTTGCAGAACGTCGGGAAAAAACTGGCCGATCAGTCATGTGGGGGAACCGTTCGTCCGAAGCGACCCGAACCATGTCAATTCAGGTAAACCAGGCGAAGGTTGGCAGTTATTCCGGTTGTTCCACGCGTTCCCGATGTATTGGGTATCGCGATTGTGCGTGGCCGAAACTTTCTGGCACGTGTTTGTGAAGCCCCTCTCAATCCGGAAGGATGCGACATGTCGACCTCAACGCCATCCCAGAAGCCTTGGTTCCTGCCGGTCGCCACGTTCCGGAGCTGGTCAGAAGTGCTGAGAAAACGGAACCCCGTGACGAAATCGGCCTGGGCCCTGGCTTTGGCGACAGCCGGAACTCTCGCTGGTTGGTCCGCCACACCCCATCTCGCCCGCCTCGGAGCGGCGGAATCGACCCAGGCCCAGCAGTCGCAGGCGGCGCTGCGGGCCTTGCTGACTCAGGAGGACGTCGAGGGACGCCGGGCGGCAGTTTTGGAAAGTGGTGCCCACAGCCCGCTGCCCGGGAAGGCGGCCGAATTGCTGATCGCGCCGTTGCAGGACTCCGACGTCGAGGTGCGGGCCCTGGCCGCGATGACCCTGCTGCAGAACGAAAGTCACGTCGACGCAGCCCTGTTGGTTCTCTGCGACCTGTTGGAATCGGACGAAACCGAGGAACGCTGCCTCGCGGCCTTCTTGCTCGGCCACTCTCCGGTTCAACAGGACTTGGCCGAATCACGACTGGTTCCGCACCTGGACGAAACCAATCCCCTTGTCCGAATGCACGTGGCCGAAGCGTTGCTGCGGCTGCGGACCGGCAATGAGCTGGCGGTGAAGGTGTTGTCGGACGCCCTGTTGTCTGACGAAGCCACCTCCCGCGCCTTCGCCGTCCATGCGCTGGGGTGCGACACCCATACCCCCTCGGCCACCGTGGCCTACCGCGTCGCATCGAAGCTGGCCGACCAGGATCTCGATGTGGCCACCGGCTCGGCTCTGACGCTGCTGGTCTGGACCCAGGGGGTGTCACAACCCACCGAGGGGTCCAGTGTGAACAGTGAGCGCATCGAGCAGATCAGCCGGCTGCTGGGGTCGCAAACCCTGGCCACGAGGCACGCGGCGGCAGTCCGCCTGCTGGAGGGAGCCGGAGAAGACGCTCTCATGCGGGATCTGTGCCGCAGTCATCTGCGGGATGAAGACCCGTTGGTGAGGGCCTGCGCCGCCCTCGCGCTGGGAAGTTCGACGGCCGATTCCGTGGCGGTCGAAACCATCCTGGCGGGGCTGATGGAGTCGCGATCCGCGTCGGACAACATCATCGGCTTGGGGACCGTGGGACGCCTTTCGAGAGCGTCGGCCCCGCTGTTGGAGGCGGCCCGTCAGCATCTCGATTCGGAACATGCCAGCACCCGCACCCTGGCCAGCTCGGTGATTCTGAAATTCGCTCCCCGGGACCCCGAGGCCCTGAAATGCCTCGCCGCTGGGGTGGCTGACGGAACTCCGGAAGGACGCTCGCTGGCGGCCCGCAGTTGCCAGTTGGTCGACTGGCGGCAGAACGCGGTCCTGCACGACGCCCTGAAACAGGCGGGGCGCGATTCTCATCTCCGCACCCGGCTGGCCGCCAGCGAAATTCTGGCGAGCCGTGGAAACGCGGGCGAGATCCACCGGGTGGGTCATACAAAATAGCAGGTGACCCTCGCTGCCCGCCGCTGAACCAGACCGGCGGCGGGCGCGGGGGGGGTCTACGTCAGTTGTCGGAGAAGGTGAATTTCACCACCGATTGAAACAGCTGCAACTCGATGGTTTGGGCCTCTTCGTCAATCCGGTAATCGATAAAATGCAGAGGCTCATCACTGCGACTCTCTTCGTACAGCAGTTTGCCGGTTCGCCGGTCAAGGCTGGTCATCAGAAATCGTTGCTCCAGCCCATTGCCCCCCCGACGTGGCTCGAACACGTGCGATGCGAAGGTGACCAGGGGAAGGCCCGCCGGCTGCTGGGGGTCGAACTGCTGGCGTTCCATGGGGGCGCTCCAGAGCCACTTGCCCGAGGCCCGTTCCAGCAGGTGCACCGTGCCATTGACCGTGAGGTGCACATTTTGGGAATGCCGGACAATGGTCGGTCCATTGGGCAACGGGCGATTGGCCATGACCAGATAGTGCTCCCCGGTGCGAACCACCTGCAGCTCGGCGATCGACTCACCCGGATCCAGGTCGGTCTCGAACCGAATCTCTCCACGGGTGAGGTCCACACAGGTGAGATGTCCCTGGCCATCCAGAACCAAGGCCTCCTCTCCCTCCACTTGAGCCACCAGGCTGCCGGCGGGGAATTCGCGGCTCCACACATCCTCACCGGAAGTCAGATTGCGCAGGGCCAGCACCTGTCGGTCGAGGGCTCGACCCCACACCACCAACTGGCTTCCCCGGGGAGTCAACCACCAACCGGAGGGAGGCATGCGCGTCGTCCCCCGGGAGGCGCCATCCCGGGTCCCGTACACCTGAGCCTCGAGGTTTTCCGGGGGAACCACGATCAATTCGTCGTCGTTTCCGATCAGCCCTGACCCCGGTGTGATCCCCTCGCGGGTCCAGAAGGGGACCCCGGTGAAGGGATCCAAAGCCGAGAGACGCCGGCCTCGCAGCACGACAATCTGCCGCTGGCTGATCGGTCCCACGACGGCCGTGTTGTCGGGACCCAGAGGTGCGAAATTCAGACGGGCCTGGGCCGGCGCCAGACCACGCTGCACCATGATGGCCGCCGAGGCCTCGATGAGATTCTGGTGCCAGAGCCAGCGCGGTCCCGGATCGTCAGGGGTCCCCAGCAGATCGACCGCCAGCAGATCCTTCCCCACCAGCAACACCAGCAGGTGATCGCGGACCCAGGCCCGATTGAATTGGGCATTTCCACCCCAGAGGGGGGTCTGCAGGGACAGTTTCCAGATCGGGCGGCCCTCCGAACCACGGGCCACCAGTTGCTGATCTCCCGTGCCCAATTCCAAAGTCACGTCGGTCAGGTAAGGTCCCCGGGGACCATCGATGGCCAGGGGCTGCGTCCGGCCAATCGCCACGGGGCGGGGCCCGGGGAGGCGCTCCACCGTCACCCTCCCGGAGGGCCAGGTCACCCGACGCTCCGCCAGGCGGCGTACGTCCTCGCGCCCCTGCCACTCGGCCGCGTGATCGAGAGCTGGCCGCACCTCGGGATCTCCCCGCCGCTGTTGATCGCGCAGCAGCGCCACGAACGGCGCCACGTCCCGTGGCTTCTCGGCCCGCAGCAACAGCTCGCCCCATTCCGACCAGAGCGGCGCCACCCCGGCCCCCGGGTTGGCGCCGAGCACCCGCGCCAGGACCAATTCCGTCCACAACCAGGCATCGCCCCGCAACACCTGCGAGCTCTCGGCCAACACTTGGGCCCGGTCTGGAACCAGGTCTCCAAACAGTTCCCAGAAGCGGAGTCCCTGGGTCCGATCCGCCAGCGCAAGCGACTCCCGCGCCGCCTCCCGGATCATTCCCTGCAATTGCTCCCGCTGAGACGGTTCCGCGCCCGAGACCAGCCGTTCGGCGGTCAGGGAGAGCTGCCGATCGCGGCGCACCAGCAGCGAGGTGGCCACCCGCTCGAGGGGAAACTCCCCGAGGTCGAGGCGGGCGAACGCCAGCAACTGCGCCAGGGCCTCGGGCCGCCGCTGCATTCGCTCGTACCCCAGTGCCAGCAGCCAATGCAGCCGGGCCCGCTCGGCCGGACTCTCCACCAAAGCCTCGGCCCGTGGTCCGAACTCATGGTAGCGTTCGAAGTCGGTCCGCAGTCCCTCCAGCAGGGCCGAGAGCAACAAACCGCGAGCTTCGGCGTTCTTCGGCGTCAGGTTCACCGCCCGCTCGAGATCGGCCAACGCCCCCTCAAAGTCTCCCCGCTCCATGCGCATCTGACCCCGCACGGTGAGGGACTCGGGATGGTTGGGATCCTGTTCCAACCGGGCGGTCACCTCGGTCTGCAGGGCTTCGACCTGGCGGTAGGCCGCGACCGTTTCCAGACGTTGCGTGACGATGGTGCCCGCAGCCAGCACCAACGATCCGGGTACCTGTCCCGTGAAGGACCGGGCCCGCGACAAGACCCGGCCATCGGCCACATCGACCGCCTGCACCTCTCCGGTGACCAGCGGCACAAGATAGCTGCGATCCACCAGGCAGCCGCGGCCCGAGACCGCGGAAACCAGAGTGGGGCTGTTCCAGGCGGGAGTCCCATCAGACAGGTGCAGGGCCTGCAGAAAGTTCCGCCCCACCAGCACTACGCGGTCGTCCAACACTCCGCCCAGGAACAAGGCCCCTCCCCGGGGAGACTTCCAGAGCAGTTGTCCGGTGGTCGCATTCAGGCAGAAGACCTCATCGTTGTCTCGCGGGGTGAAGAGCACACGGTCTCCCTGCACCACTCCGCCGAAGTCGAGCCAGCCGGCTTGCTCGGGAATCCGGCTCGCCTGGCGGGCCATCTGCTGCTGCAGCAGGATCATCTGCTGCCGGGGCCCGGGAGCCTCAGTCCGGGGGCGGAACCGAAACCGCCACAGCAGCCGCCAGCGGATCGGGTCGAAGGCCGTGACGAAGTCGGGACCTGTCGGACAGAGCAGGATGCCTGCCGCCACGGAGGGGGCCAATCCCAGTTGATGGCGGGAACGATCCAATCCTCCCAGCTCGGGCTCATCGCTTCCCAGAGGCTGCAAGGTGCGGAGTTGGCCATTTTCGGATTCCAGCACCGCGAGGTGCGGCGTCGATCCCAGATCCACCAGCGCGTAGAGCAAACCCTGCCAGGCGAGGGGTGCCCCCAGGAAGAACGCCCCGGCGAGCGGATCGCGCGACTCGTCGCGGGCCCCACCCGCCTCCCACAACAGCCGCCCCGAACGCAGATCGTGGGCCAAAAGCCGATTCGAGGGGAGTTGATTGGGTCCGGTGCGGCTGGGGATCAACACATTGGCCGCGCCCAGATCCTCCACGGCAAACACTCTCTGACCATCGGTACTGATTCCCTGGAAATTGCCATCGAGCCAATGGCGCTGGGCCACCAACTGCTCGGCGGGGGTTCCCTGGGTCTGATTGGACTGCGGCAAGCCTCCGGGTCGAAGCAGATCGAGCAATTCGCGATCGCGCTCGGTGGTCCGCCAGACGAGGGCTCCGCTGATCCGGTCAAAAGCCCGCAAATCGAGCAGCGTGCGGACCACCACCAAGTCATCGACAATCAGCGGGGAGGCCAGGGAGACCAGGGGGGCGGTCTCGCTGTCGGGACGCACCGGCTGCTGCAGGTCGGCGTGGATGTCGCGCAGGCGGCCTTCGAGGGAGTTGCGTTCGTAGTCGGCCAGAGTGTCGACCCGCCAGCCATGATTGAGGTACGGTCCCCCACCAGATCCGACCAGGTTGTGTTCGGCATCACCCCGCACATTCCGCCAGCCCGGGCGAAGCGCATCGTGGGTGGTCCGAACGCGGGAGACCACAGCCCGCAGCCACTCGCCCCCCGCTCCCGGCCGGGGTCCCGCCGGCACACTGGGGAGGCTCCAACCCGACTCGGGGTGCCGCTCGCGCAGCGCCTCCAAGACCGCGGCCGCCCGCGTCTCTTCACCGCAACACAGCAGCGCGGCGGCCAACTGCAACGACAGGGCTGGCTCCCGCGTGCGAACCGAGCCGGGCTGTTGCCGCAACAGCTCCCAGCATGCCGCGGCCTGCCGCGGGCGGCCAATCTCCCACGCTTGAACCCCCATCCGGTAGAGGGCATCCCGTCCCGCAGCGGTCAGCAAGAACCGATCAATCACCGGGTCGAGTGGCTCAAAGCGGGCGGTCAATTCTTCCAACAACTTCCGGGCGACGGGTCCATACTGCGTCTCATACGCCTCGAGCCCCTCTCCGGGGAGTTCCGCGAGCAGTCGTTCGGCGGCCCCTTTGACACTGGTTTCTCCCGGCCCCAGGTCGGGAAGCACACAGTATTCATCTCGGGGATTGTCCAGGATCTTCTGGAGCAGAGCCACCCCTTCGGCATACCGTTGCTCTCGAAGGATGCGGGAGGCGTTGGTCAATCTGCGGGTCAGCTCGCGCCGGCTGAGCCCCCCCGGCAGCCCGGGTTCCGCGCCATCCTCAGATCGCGGTTCGTCCGGTGCTTGATACGCTCTGGCGGTTCGGAGCACACTGCCCGACACCAACCCCACCAGAAGGAGAACCAACCACCACCCGAGTGTTCGCTTCGGCTGCAACATCCATCACCTTCCTGGAAGCAAGAAGACCGGACAGCACACGTGAGGAGCGCGGCGCGTCGAGCAGTCGTTCCCTCTGCAGGATAGTCTGTGTCAGCCCTGGGGTCATCCGCAACTGGTCAGCCGGCACCCCGTCACTGCATGACGCACATCACTGTCCAACAGGGTCACCGCGTCGCAGTGGTATGCCGTCGGCGGCCCGCGAAGTCACAGGTTCTCGGAGTCTCGGGGGCTGGGAGGGGGGCCGGGGAGACTGGGGAGGGGTCATCCGCGATGAATGACGTCGGGCCCTTCGGTCCCGGCGGTCTTTTCGTAGTATCCGTCCCCCGCCTTACGGTACTGGGTGAATCCCTTGGCCTCGAGATTCGACGGCGTCAGCAGGTGCCCCTTCCCCATCGAATGCGAGACGGCCGACAGCACCCGCTCGCACGCCTGACCACACTGCGGACACTGAGTGAGCGGCTCGGCTCCCATCGACTGCAAAACCTCGAAGCGACCTGGACACTGGGTGCAGGCCCCACTGCGCGGTGCGTATTCGTAAATCGGCATGGTTCACACGGGCCCCCAGGGGAGTCAGACACGGCAACATGGCACGTCGGCCAACCACTCGATTCTACGGCTGTCGGCACTCGGAGACGACGGAGTCTGGGAGCGTTCTTCCACACACCGCGACAATTCCATGGCCGACCCCGCGGTATCGCCCGATCATCCCGCGCAATTATGGCAATGTCCGCGGACGAGAATTTCGGTGATTTCACCGATCGACTCGGCACTCGTCTTCAGGGCCGTGGTGACCGACGACCCCGGCAGACAGGTGACGCTGCCACAGTCGAGACAAAGGAAGTGCGGGTGGGCCGCCCCGTGGGCATGCTTCTCGGAGCGGATCTCAAACCGCCAGACGTGATCGCCCAGTTCGGAACGGGACAAAAGCCCCGCTTCGGTCAGGTCGTTGAGGTTCCGAAAGACGGTCGCCTTGTCGAGCCCGAGACTCGCGACCGCGGCGGCGACCTCCGCGTGCGATTGGGGGCGTCCCACCTTGCGGAGTTGCTGCAGAACGGCGATGCGGGCCGAGGTTGATCGTAGCCCGGAATCGCGCAGGAGTTTCTGGATTTCCGACAGGGAAGTCGATTTGGTGGCCATGCGACACTTTCCCGGGAGGGGACCACGTTTTCAGACGGCCCGTGCGTGGGAGGCCGAACTTCGCCGCTCAACGCCTTCTCCGTCGCGGCTCAACTCTGCGTAGACTATCGAGAGACTCGTGGAAAATGAATAGGCCCCTGCCCCGGACGTTATTAGAGAGCGACCGGGAGAACCTTGCGGCCTGTGATTGGGAGAAACCGGGGAACTCGATTCCCCAGCCGGAAACCCCCGGGTATCATGGACAAAACCCAGCGACCATGTGAACAAGAGATCCCCTCCACTTGAGGCTTGGCCATGCAAAATGCGATTGCCAAACACTACACGCGGGCCATCATGGGACTGAGCGCCCTGTTGGCACTGTTGTGTATCGCCATGGCGAAATCCCTGCACAGCCAGCAGGCCGAGATTCTGCTCCTCCAGCAGCAAACGGTCCGCACACTGCATGCGGCAGACGCCTTGGGGGAATCGATGATCGACCTGTCCTATCTGCTGACCGACCGCGTTGCCGATGTTTCGACACTCCACCGCCGGATTGAAAGGAATCTGGCCGAGATTCCGCAAGACAACCTGAGCGAAGGACAGCACGAACTGTTGTCCCGCCTCAAGACTTCGTTTGCGAAGTACCAGCAACTGTTTGATCAATTGCCGCCATCCCAGGGTCTCAATCATGAGTCGGCCGTCACGCAAACTGTTCAATTTTTGACCGAAACCATCATTCCGGACTGTCACAGGTTTCAAGATTTGACCGATGACCGGCTCGATTCAGCGGGAGCCTCCCATGCCCTGATTCTTCGGGAACTGGCTTGGGGAGTGGCGGCGGTCGGCGTGGTGGGCGGCCTGGCGGGAGTCATGTTGGGCTATGGGATCGCCCTCGGAGTCCGCCAGACCATTCGTCGGCTCCAGGTTCAATTGCGCGATACAGCGGGGAAGATTCTGGACACGCAGTCGGAAATCGTGGTCACCAGCGAGGGTCCCGAACAGGATTTGGACACGCAGATTCGCCTCTTGACCAATGAGGTGGGGGCGGTGGTCGCGCGATTGCGACAGCGGGAATTGGAGGTCCTGCGATCTGAACAACTGGCGGCCCTCGGGCAGTTGGCGGCGGGGGTCGCGCACGAAATCCGCAATCCCCTGACTTCCATCAAGCTGTTGGTTCAGGGGGCCCAGGGGTCGCGAGCCGGTTCGCGACTGACTTCCGAGGATTTGTCGATCGTGGAACAGGAAGTGCTGCGGATGGAATCGTCGTTGCAGACCTTCCTCGATTTCGCCCGTCCCCCGCAGTTGGAACGTCGTCGAGTGGATCTCGCCACGTTGGTGACTCAAACCTTCGAGTTGTTGCGCGGAAGGGCGGGAAAACAGCGTGTGGACTTGCGGTTTCAGCCTCCTTCCTCCCCGATCTGTCGGGAAGTCGACCCGGGTCAACTGCGTCAGGTGCTGTTGAATCTCGCGCTGAATTCGCTGGATGTGCTTCCCTCGGGGGGATGGCTGCAGTTCGACTTGCGGTGCGACTCTCAGGGAACCGCGGAATTGGAGTTGTGCGACAACGGCCCGGGAATCAGTCCCGAGATGGCGGGCAAGTTGTTCCAGCCATTTCAGAGCAACAAGGAAACAGGATTGGGCCTCGGATTGGTGATTTCACGCCGCATCGTGGAGGAACACGGTGGGGTCCTGGAGCAGGTTCCCCGTCCGCACGGGGGGGCCTGTTTCCGACTGAGGCTGCCCGCCGCTCTTGAGAAATCAGAACATGCTGTCGATCCTGTTGGTGGATGATGAACCCTCCATCCTGCACGCCTACCGCCGGGTGCTGGACGCGCCCGATCTGCGGTTGTCCCTCGCCGCGAGTGGGGCCGAGGCGGTCGAGCAGATGCGACAGGTGCAGCCGGATGTGGTCGTTCTGGACGTTCATCTCGGAGACAGCCACGGGCTGGAAACGTTCGATGCCCTCCAGCGGCTGAATGCCCGCACCCCAATCATTCTGGTGACGGGGCACGGAACGACCGACCTGGCCATCGAAGCCACCAAGCGGGGTGCCTACGAGTACCTGCTGAAGCCGCTGGACCTGGGCACCCTCCGCGACCTGATCCGCCAGGCGGGAGAAACCAGCCGCAGGATGCAAACGCCGGCCGTGCTTCCCGAGGACCAACTGCCAGACGATGGCGGCGGAGATCGGCTGATTGGGCGCTGCCCGGGGATGCAGGCGGTGTACAAGCAGATTGGGCGGGTGGCGGCCCAGGATGTGACGGTGTTGATCCTGGGAGAGAGCGGCACGGGCAAAGAGTTGGTGGCCCGGGCGATTTACCAGCACAGCCATCGGTGCGGCCGTCCCTTTCTCGCCATCAACTGTGCCTCGATTCCCGAAAATTTGCTCGAAAGTGAACTGTTTGGACATGAACGGGGAGCGTTCACCGGCGCGGACCGCAAGCGGATCGGCAAATTCGAGCAGTGTCACGGAGGAACAATCTTCCTCGATGAAGTGGGGGACATGGCCCCGCTGACCCAGACCAAGATCCTGCGGCTGCTGCAGGAGCAGGCGTTTGAGCGGGTGGGGGGCAACGAGACCATCCGCACCGACGTGCGGCTGATCGCCGCCACCAATGCCGACCTGGATCGATCAGTTCAGGAAGGACGCTTCCGGGGCGATCTGCACTTTCGCCTCAAGGTCTTCACCATCTGCCTGCCGCCGCTGCGTGAGCGGGGGGACGACATCGACCTGCTTTTGCAACACTATCTGCCGCGCTATGCCCGTGAGCTGGGAAGAGAGGCTCCCTCGCTGAAACCCGAAACCCTCGCGCTGCTGCGGCGCTACAGTTGGCCGGGAAATGTTCGCGAATTGCAGAGCGCGGTGAAGCAGATGCTGCTCAACAGCCGCGACTCGTCCGTCAGTCCGGCAGTCTTGCCCGGTGAGATTCTGGTCGAAACCCAATCGAACGTCATTCCTTCGGAGAGCGATCAGATGTCGTTGGCCTGGGAGCGGTTCGTCCATGAGCGTCTCGCGGCCGGCTCGGAAAACATCTACGCAGAGGCAATCGAGCTGATGGAGCGGGAAGTGATTCCGCGAATCCTCAAACACACCGGCGGGAACCAGTTGCAGTCGGCGCGGCTGCTGGGGATCGCCCGCAACAGCCTGCGAAGCCGAATCCGCTCTCTGCGGATCCAGATTGGCCGCTCGGTTGATTGGGACGGCGCGGAAGATTCGGCCTGAGGGCTCGACGGGGACCAGGGCCTCGTGCCGCTGCGGTCCCCCCCCTTCGACAGCCCTCGGCATCGCGGCCGCACCGTGGGAGCGCAACGCTGCATTCCCGATCCCCATCGTTCCGGCCCCCTCCCCTCCTTCCTCCGGAATTCATTTGTCTGTGCCTGCCATCCCGCTGCCCCAAGCCGACGCCCCTTCGGTCAACCGTCCGCCAACAGTTCAGGAAGTCGAACAGGCCATTCCCCAACTTGGCGAATTGCTCCCCTTTCAGGGACCCATCAGTTCGTTTGTGTTTCTCAATCCGCTGCAGGGCCTGGAAGACCTTCCTTTCGACGAGGCGGTCCGCAAGGGTGCGGAGATTTTTGGCTGTGCTCCGTACCTGTCCGAAGAACGCTACTTTTTCAAGCAAAAGCAGGGTCGGATCACCCCGGAAGAGCTGACTGGCGTGCTGTCCCGCGAGTTGAATTCGACGGCCAACCAACCGTTGGGTCCCCGGGGAACACGGTTGGATCTTCGCCTGCAGATGCTGACTCATCGGATGCGCCTGGGACCTCCCGAGGAGATGGCATGGTGGATCGCTGAAACCGACGCCCTCAAGCGGTTGCAGGCCGAGGTCTCCGCGGAGACCCGGCGGGACTTTGTGAGACGATCGCGCGACTGGATTCTCAAAACCGGAGTCTCGTGGGAAGGTTGGCCTCACGAGGAGTTCGGTACCCCCGCCGAAGACTGGTCCGACACACGTTGGGAAGAGGCCTCTCTGGCCTGTCTTTGGAAGGTGGTCTTGCGGGGAGTGGGGCGGGTCGAACTGCCCGCGACGCGACCGGTTCATCAACGGCGGCTGCGCGATCGACTGCTGCAGTTGACCGGGGTCGACACAGACGTGCTGGTTCACGAATTGCTGATTCGACTCTGTGCGGCACTGACCGACCAGGGTCTGGCGGGCTGGCCGCTGCCCCACCGCGAGCAGGGCCTGTGGAAGGCGTTTCTGGCCCTCTACTCGGAACCGGGTTGGCTGGCCAGCAATTGGCTGACTCCGCTGCGAGGCACCCTCGAGAGGCTGCACACCGCGCAGGTCAGTGCGGTCGATTCGTTACTGGAGTCGCTGCAGGAGTTGGGAGTCTCCAGTGAACATCTGCAGGACTTCCTGCGGGACAGCCTGGTGCCCCTGCGGGGCTGGGCGGGTCTGCTGTGGCAACTGGAAACCCGCGGCGACCGGGTGGCGACAGCCGTCCGGCCCGGAACGCTGTTGGAATTTCTGGCCGTGCGGTTGCTGCTCGATTGTCAGGCGGCGCGCTCTGTGGCCGCCGAGCGGTTGCACCACCATGGGGCCCTCGCGGGACTCTGGCGACTGCCTGTGACTGCCCCGTCCAACCATCACCCGCAACAACTGGAACTGCTGGGACTGCAGGTGTTTCAGGTGGCCCAGTGGTGCGGCTGGACCGCGGGCGACATGCTGGAATTGAACGCGGCTCAATGGGAGGAGCTGGCTGGTGAGATCGAGTCTTTCACCCCCCTGGAACGATGCCGCATCCAGCACCTGGCATTTGAGACCAGGTTCCGTGAGAAGGCCCTGAATGCCGTGTCAAAACGGGCCGCTCTTCCACACGCGCGGCCGGCCAATCCGCGGTTCCAGGCGGTCTTCTGCATCGATACCCGGGAAGAGTCATTCCGGCGTCACCTCGAGGAGGTCTGTCCCGAGGCCGAGACCTTTGGGGCAGCCGGTTTTTTCGGAGTTCCCATTTATTACCGGGGTGTGGCGGACGCCCACTACACCACTCTCTGCCCGATCGTCATCCGCCCCCAGCACTGGATTGTCGAGGATGTGATTTACACCCAGGAGGCCAGCAACCGGCGGCGAAGCCGGACCCGCCAGGCCCTGGGTGAGGCGACCCATCGCGTGCAGGAGGGAACCAGGGGCATCGCCATGGGGGCCTTATTGACGGGAGGACTGGGGGTGCTCGCCAGCGTGCCGCTCATCGCCAGCGTGCTCTTTCCGCGGCTGACGTCGAAGGTGCGCCACCAGGCGTCGCGGCTCCTGGCCCCTCCCCCGGGAACGCGACTGAGGCTCGAACGTCTGACGGAACAACCGGGGCCCGAAGGAGACGCCATTGGCTTCTCCTTGGCCGAGATGATCAACATGTCCGAGCGGACCCTGCGGGACATCGGGCTGATCCGAAGTTTCGCCCCCCTGGTGTTTTTCGTGGGACATGGGTCATTCTGCCTGAACAACCCGCACAAGTCCGCGTACGATTGCGGTGCCTGTTCCGGAAGCGCGGGAGGCCCGAACGCCCGGGCGCTGGCGTCGATGTTGAACGATATGCGGGTGCGGCTGGCCCTGAAGGACAGGGGGATTGAAATTCCCCATTCCACCACCTTCCTGGGAGCACTACACAACACGGGGGACGACTCGATCACCTACTACGAGCTGGAAACCCTGTCGATCGCCCAACAGCGCAATTTCGATTTCGCCCGCCAGCAGTTTGACGAGACCTGCGAACGCAACGCCCGCGAGCGATGCCGTCGCTTTTATTCCGCACCGCTCGACCTGACACCCGCGGCAGCCCTGCGGCATGTCGAGGCCCGTACGGTCGATCTCGCCCAGACCCGGCCCGAGTTCGGGAACGCGACCAATGCCATGTGCTATGTCGGCCGACGCAGTCGGATTCGGGGACTGTACCTCGACCGCAGATGCTTTCAGGTCTCGTACGATTCCACCACCGACGATGACGAGGCCACAATCCTCGGGCGGATTCTGGGAGCGGTGGTTCCGGTCTGCGAAGGAATCAATCTGCTGTACTACTTCTCCTACATCGATCCCCAGGGCTGGGGGGCCGGAACCAAGCTGCCGCACAACGTGACCTCCCTGTTGGGTGTGATGGATGGCGCCGCCAGCGACTTGCGGGGGGGCCTCCCCTGGCAAGGGGTCGAAATTCATGAACCGCTGCGCCTGCTGTTCGTGATCGAGAGCCGACCCGAGGCGCTTCGGAAAATCATGGCTCGCAACGAGACGGTGCGGCGGATCATCGGGAATGGCTGGGTGCAGGTGGCGCTGCTGTCTCCCGACTCCGCCGACGTGCTGCTGTTTCAGGAAGGAGATTTCCGTCCCTGGACTCCCCGCCATGGCGAACTGTCCCGGGTCGATTCCTCCTGGGAGTGGTTCCGGGGACGGCGGGACAACCTCGATTTCGCCCTGCTGAATCCGGCGCGGGAGGTGCCTCATGCCTGACCTGGAAATCTTGATCCAGTCTCTGGGCCTGGTGGTGATCATCGCCCCGAGCGTGTTGCTCTGTTGGCTGGGAATTCCCTCCCTGGTGGGCCGCCCGCTGCCGGAAACCTGGGTCCACCGGGTTGTCCAAACGGTGATCTGGACCGGATTGCTGGCCGCGCTCGCGGTGCTGGGATTGATGCTCTCCAGCGACCAGACCCACGTCATGGTGGTGGGTCGGCAGTGGGTGCACATTCCCCACTACCATTTCGCCATCAAGCTGGTGTTCGACCGCCTTTCGGTTCCGTTGGTGATCCTCACATTTCTGTTGTGCGGCACCATTGGTGCCTTCGCCGCCCGCTACCTGCATCGGGAACCGGGATTCAACCGGTTCTTTGTCTTGTATTCGGTGTTCCTGTTGGGAATGACCGTGGCCTCGCTGGCCGGAACGATTGAGACCCTGTTCGCTGGTTGGGAACTGGTGGGGCTGTCTTCGTCATTCCTGGTCGCGTTTTACCATGAGCGTCGCGGGCCGGTGACGAATGGCCTGCATGTCTGGTCGGTGTATCGGGTGTCCGACGCGGCGTTGCTGATCGCCTCGGTGGTGTTGCACCACCTTTCGGGAGAGGGGGACTTTGACCGACTGATCCGGGGAGAGGGAAGCTGGCCCTACGGTTCGCCGACCCTCCCGGTGTCGCAGGCGACGCTGGCGGGGTTGTTACTGGTGTTGGCGGCCGCGGGCAAGTCGGCCCTCATTCCCTTCTCGGGCTGGCTGCCGCGGGCGATGGAGGGCCCCACCCCCTCCAGTGCCGTGTTTTATGGAGCCCTTTCGGTCCACCTCGGAGCCTTCCTGCTGCTGCGGGTGAGCCCTCTGCTCGATGCCTCCCCCCTGACCTGCGCGGTCATTGTGGTGCTCGGGCTGACCTCGGCCGCCTTCGGTGCCCTGGCAAACCGGGTTCAAACCGACATCAAGTCGGCCCTCTCCTTCGCCTCATTGACCCAGGTGGGGCTGATCTTCGCCGAGATCGGTCTGGGACTGCGGTATGTGCCGCTGGTGCACATCCTGGGTCATGCCTGTTGGCGAACGCTGCAATTCTTGAGGGCCCCCACGGTGTTGCACGACTCGCGACAATTGGAGAACGCCGTGGGAGGGAGCCTGGCGGGCCGCCGGCAATCGTGGGAGCAATGGATTCCCGAGCACTGGGCCACCTGGGCCTATCGCTTCGCACTCGAGCGGGGTGAGCTCGACCAGTGGTTGTTCAATTGGTTTGTCAATCCGGTGCGCGAGGTCTTCCTCGCCTGTGATCGCCGCGAGCAAAGTCTGCTGCGTGGGGACGAGTCCTCGGCAGCGAAGCCCGCCGAGCCCTGGAGGCGGGTCCTGGAGGAACGTCCGTGACAGAAACCGACTGGTTGGTAATCTCGATTCTGGTCCCCCTGCTCGCGGCCCCCCTGGTGGCCCGACTGGAAGATGCCGGGCGGTCGCGGAGCTGGACCCTCGCGGCCAACCTGCTCGCGTTGCTGAGCGCGCTGCTGGCCTGGTTCGTTCCGGGGACGGGGTCCACGCCGGAGTCCTTCCCGGGCAAATGGCTGGCCCTCGACCAGTTCAGCGGCCCGTTGGGTCCATTGGCGGCCCTGGTCTTTCTGGCCACCACCCTGGTGACTCTCCGCACCAAGATTCGCCGGTTCAGTTTTGCCGGCTCCCTGGTGAGTGAGGCCCTCACTCTCGCCACCCTGGCCTGCCAGGAACCCTGGGGCATCGTGGCAGGGCTCGCCCTGGGGGTGGTGCCCCCGCTGGTGGAGTTAAGGCGACGCGAACAGACTCCGCGCATCTTCGCACTCTCGATGGGAAGCTGCGTGCTGCTGCTGATTCTCGGCCAACTGCTGGAGGACTATGAAGGTCCGGATCGGTTTCAGCAGTGGTGGGCCAGCATCCCCCTGCTGTTGGCCGTCTTGATCCGCTGCGGTGCGTTTCCCTTTCACCTCTGGGTCAGCGAGCTGTTCGCGCAGGCCTCCTTCGGAACGGCCCTGCTGTTCGTGACCCCCATGCTGGGGGCGTACGCCTGCGTGCGGCTGGTGATGCCGGTCTCACCCGACTGGGTGCTGCGGGGGATCGAGCTGGGCTCGACCTTCACCGCACTCTATGCCGCGGGCTTGGCCACCGTGCAGAAGGATGCCCGTCGGCTCTTCTGTTGTCTGTTCCTGAGCCATTCGGCTCTGGTGTTCGTGGGACTCGAAACCTTGACCGACATTGGCCTGACCGGGGCTTTGTGTCTCTGGTTGTCGGTCGGGTTGGCGCTGACTGGTTTCGGATTGACCTTACGCGCGATCGAATCACGCCGAGGACGAGTTCCGCTCGATCAGTTTCAGGGGCTTTATGACCATGCTCCGGGCCTCGCTGTCGGATACTTGTTGACGGGACTGGCCTGTGTCGGCTTTCCCGGAACGGTGGGATTCGTCGGGACGGAAGTGCTGGTCGACGGAGTGGTGGAGCAGCAGCCGATCAGCGGGATCGCGGTGGTGCTGGCCTGTACCCTGAATGGAATCGCCATTCTCCGGTCGTACCTGAGGATTTTTACGGGAAGTCGCCATCAGTCGTCGGTCTCCCTCAGCTTGCGTACGCGGGAACAGGTTGCGGTCTTGTCACTGGCGGGGCTGATCCTGATTGGGGGAATCATTCCCCAACCGGGCATCAGTTCGCGGTACCGCGCGGCGATCAAACTGCTCAGTCAACGGGAACCGATTCTCAGCAGTCCCCATGCTCAAGAGACCGCGCCTTCGCAGCTCCTCAAACAGACCAAATGAACCGCTCAGCGAATGCCTGCGGGATTTCCGAGTGCGGGTCAGACTCCTTGGTTGCCCCTCAGACGGCCAAGCACAACTCCTCCACAGTGCGCCATTCTCGCTCCGACTGGTCAAAACCTGCACTGGGTGGAGCACCTTGACTCACCTGAGGAACCGATCGGCATGCACATCCTGGTCGAACCAGTGCGGCAGCAAAGCAGGGTCCACAAAACGCCCTGGGTCTCGGACGCAGCCCACCTCCCATCGTCTGGAGCGGTCCACGGCAGGATTTGGCGGGCAATCGCAGGGCAATCGCGACACCCTTGGCAGGACTTCCGGGAATGTGAAAGATACACCGGTGTGCTTTGGAGCCAATCGTCTGGCGGAGTAGGCACAGGATTTGCCCGAGAATGCAGATCCGGAATCCTGTGAGTCGACACTCGTCGCCCGGAATTCAGGAACCCGTGACTTACGACTCGGAATGGCTCCCCGAGGAGCTGATTCCCAAGGCGGGAGTCAGGGTCACGCCCGAAAACCGAACTCGGATTTGAGTGTTTTCAACGACGCAGAGAGATCTTCGGGTCGTCCATCCTTCTTCCGCTGAGTCGCAAACTTCTGATCATGGACACTGACACCGCTCTCCCGACGACATCGGCACCTGCCAATTCTCTCCGCCGCGACCTGACCGCCGGGGGGGTGGTCTTTTTGGTGGCATTGCCGTTGTGTCTGGGGGTGGCGCTGGCTTCCAATGCTCCGCTCTTTGGAGGTTTGCTGGCGGGCATCGTCGGCGGGTTGGTGGTGGGGCTGTTGAGTGGATCGCAGACCAGCGTCAGTGGACCGGCTGCCGGCCTGGCGGCCGTGGTCGCCACCCAGATTGCCAAGTTGGGAAGTTATGAGTCGTTTCTCCTGGCGGTCATGCTCTGCGGTGCGATTCAGATCCTGCTGGGGTGGCTCAAGGCGGGCACCCTCGCGGCGTTTGTCCCCGGGAGCGTGATTCGCGGACTGTTGGCGGCGATCGGCCTGATCCTGATCATCAAGCAGTTGCCCCACCTCGTGGGATACTCGTCGGAACTCCTGGGGAAGATGTCGCTCCAGCCGGACCACGCGCCCCCGCGTGACGGTTTCTGGCAACACATCCATGTTCCTGCGGGAGTCATTGGAATTCTTTCGCTGGCGGTTTTGTTGGCCTGGGATCAGACCCCGAGACTGAAACGGTCTTTGATTCCCGGTGCGCTGTGTGTGGTGGTGGGGGCTGTTGTGCTCCAGTTGCTGCTGGCCCGAGTCATGCCGGCAGAGCAATTGACAACCCGCCAGCTTGTGCAGGTGCCCGTTGCCGCGAATCTCATGGGCGTGGTGGGGTTCCTCACCCTTCCGGACTTCAGCGCCCTGACACGTCCGGGGGTCTATCTGACGGCCTTGACTCTCGCCCTGGTTGCCTCCCTCGAAACGCTGCTGAACCTGGAAGCGGTGGACCGTCTGGATCCCAGGCGGAGAACCTCACCCCCCAACCGGGAACTGATCGCACAGGGAGCGGGAAACCTGCTGTCCGGGCTGTTGGGCGGGCTGCCGGTGACATCCGTCATCGTTCGCAGTTCGGTGAACATCAATGCCGGCGCACAGACGCGCCTCTCGGCCATCGTGCATGGCTTCCTGCTGCTGACCTGTGTCGTGCTGATCCCGGCGGTTCTCAACCAGATTCCTCTGTCGTGTCTCGCCGCCGTCCTCATTGCGACCGGCCTGAAACTGGCCAGTCCCGGTCTGTTTCTGCAGATGTATCGCTCCGGATGGGAACAATTCCTGCCGTTCGTCGTGACGGTGGGGGCGATTCTGGCGACAGACCTGCTGGTGGGAATCATGATCGGATTGGTCTTCAGCATCCTGTTTATCCTGCGCAGTAATATGCGTACCCCCCTGCGAACCGCCCTGGAACACCATGTGGGCGGGAAAGTGCTGCACGTCAAGCTGGCCAATCAGGTGAGCTTTCTCAATCGCGTGGCACTGCTGCGGACCTTGGACGAGGTTCCTCCCGGTGGCAACCTTTTGATCGATGCCAGTGAAACCGACTATCTCGACCCCGATGCCCGGGATCTTCTGCGGGAAATGCGCGATGAGATTGGCCCGGCCCGGGGAATCGAGGTCAGTCTGACCGGGTTTGATCCCCAGGACCCCACTCTCTCGAACCTGCTGCGATACACCGACCAGGCCAACCTGGAACTCCAGTCACGACTCACGCCCGATGAAATCCTGGCGATCCTCGCAGCCGGCAACCGGCGTTTCCAGACGGGGGAGACACTCGTGCGGGATCTGGTCCGTCATCGGGGCACTGTGGCCGGCAGTCGCCATCCCCTGGCGGTTGTGCTCAGTGGTGCGAGTTCACGGACGCCAGTCGAGCTGATCTTTGACGTCAGTCTCGGCGACCTGATCTGCACCCGAGTGGCGGGCAACCTCCCTTCGCAGGCGGTTCTGGCCACGATCGAGTACGCCTGCGTCGAGGCGGGAACGGGCCTTGTGATCGTCATGGGCCACACCTCGAACTCTCTGATTCGCCTCGCCGTCGAACATCAACTGGGCATCAGCTCGCCCGAGATTCAACGGGCCGAGCACCTCCGGACCACCCTCGAAACCATCCACGAGTCTTTGGATTCCAGCCAATTGACGGGGTGGAGGACCATGAACGCTCCCCAGCAGGAAGCACTGGTGAACCAGGTGGCAAAGCACCATGTCCAACGAATGTTGGGATTGGTCCTGGAACGCAGTCGAGTCATACGGGATCTCCATACCCAGGGGCGAATCAAGGTCGTCGGGGCGATGTACGATGTGCAATCAGGCCATGTTGCATTTTTCGATGAGGCGGCCCCAGCCCAGTGAATTCGTCTCACGAAATCGTGGGGGACAGGGACCCCACCTGCTGCCGGTCGGCGTCAGGCCGGGATGGAGCTCACGGGAGTTTTCGACCCAGCCCACAACATGGAAGGGAACCGTGTTTGACGAAGAGTCGGAACGGCCCCGATCCTGAGTTCGTCTGAAGTCGGCCCTCCAACCAAGCTGCTCCCAAAAATTCGCAATCGAGGCTCCATCCGAAGGTTTGGCGGTACAAATCCTCCTGCTGTGCTCCGGACTCCTCGCAGCCGGACGGGATGATTCCAGACCGGTCATTGGGTGCACAGACCGATCTCCCTTTCGGTGTGGACAACCGACAGCGTTGGTCGTTCTACTGCATTGGCTGTCGGTGCGCGAGCAATTCTTGCCGACGGCCGGGCCTGGCCCGCAGTCCCCTTCACCGTTCCCCACAGCGGATTTCATGTCGACCGCGGAGGACTTCCGACCACGTCATCAGGTCCTCGCGCTGGCCCTGCCTGCCCTCGGCGAGCAGTTGCTGAATTTCACGGTCGCCCTGTACGACACGTTTCTGGCCGGCTACATCAGCACCGGAGGGCACGAGACCGGGCTCTACACCACCACGGTGGGAATTGCATCTTACCTGGGTTGGCTGGCCAGTCTGCTGTTCGCCCTCGTGGGAACCGGAACCACCGCCCTCGTCTCGCGTGCCCGGGGCCGGGGTGATCTCGCCGAGGCCAACCGGTTCGCCAACCGCTCCCTGCTGCTGGTCACTCCACTGGCCCTCCTCATTGCCGGGGCACTTTACACCGCCGCCCCCCTGCTGGCCGCACGGGCCGGGTTGACCGGAGAATCGGCCCAGGTCCTCACTACCTACCTCAGGACCGATGCCCTGGGGCAATTGCTGTTCGGCTACTGCCTCGTCGGTTCGGCGGCCCTGCGCGGCATGGGTGACATGCGGACCCCGATGTGGATCCTCGGCGGAGTCAACCTGCTCAACATGCTGGTGGCCACCGCCATGGTGTTTGGAACCCGCGGGAACTCGCCACTGCAACCCCTCGCCGGCCTCGTGGGTGACTGGGACTCGTGGGGGGTGACAGGCATTGTCTCCGGCACTCTCACCGCCCGTCTCGCCGGGGGGGCGGCGATGCTGTGCGTCCTCGCACGCGGGATCAATGGGCTGCGTCTGACCCCGTCCCTGCTGATTCCCGACCTACCCGACCTGCGGCGCATCTTGCGGGTCGGATTGCCAGCCGCACTCGAAGGGGTGACGCTTTGGACCGGGCAGTGGCTGTTCCTGGAAATCATCTCCCAACTCGGGAGCGAGTCGGATGGCAGTGCCTACAAGGCGGCCCACATGATCGGCATGGATGCCGAGGCCCTCACCTACCTCCCCGCCACCGCCTGGGGGTATGCGGCCGCGTCGTTGGTCGGACAAAACCTGGGGGCGAACCAGCCCGCCCAGGCCCGCGCCGTCACCCACGAGGCCGCCCGTCACGCCATTGTGATCGCCCTCATCGGAACCCTGGTCTACTACTTCGGTGCCGAAACGATCTACCAGATCATGTCGCGTGAAGAACCGGTCCGGGTGATTGGGGCACCGGCACTGCGGTTTCTCTCGTGGTATCAGGTCCCGCTGGCGATGGTCATTGTCTACCTGCAGGCCATCCGGGGTGCCGGTGACACCCGGGCGGTGCTGGTGATCAATTTCCTCGGCTTCTTTCTCGTTCGTTTGCCGATCGCGTGGTGGTTGGGCCTCCATCTTCAACTGGGATTGATTGGGGCCTGGTCGGGAATGAGCATCGACGTTCTCTGCCGGGCGATTGTCGCCGGTTTCTACTTTGCCCGTGGTGGCTGGGCCCGCACCCAGGTGTGAGTCTCTCTGGAACATCCTCTTCCGCACCTGGCTCAACCCGTTCCACATGACCGCCGACCTTCCCCAGCCGCTTCCGTCTCCACCGGCAGGTACCGGCCCCTCCCCCGGGTGGTTGTTTTGGTTCCCCTGGTTGCTGGGCTGCGCGGCTTTCGTGGTGGGGGAACTGGCCCCCGCGTGGCTGCTGGGTGAAGCCTGGCCCACCCCCTGGCAGTGGCTGGTGGAAGCACGCCTGGAATCTCTGGTCTGGTTGGGGCTGTTGTTCGCCGGGCCAGTCGCCTGGTTTTGGCCAACCAGATCGTCGCGACGTGACTTCGCAGGCTCGTTCTCACCGCCGCTGCCCGTGTCTTCGGCGAAGCCCGACCTGCTTTGGTCGTGTGGGCTGGGAGTGCTGGGCTTCGCGGTTGCGGCGCTGGTCGGCCGCCGCTGGTCTGACCTGCCCCCCGGGCTGCATGATGAGTTCAGCTATCTCTTCCAGGCCCACACCTTTCTGGCCGGGCGGACCTGGTTTCCCAGCCCCCCCTTGCGGGAACTGTTTGACCAGATGCATGTCTTGAACGACGGGCACATGGCCAGCCGGTACTTTCCCGCAACGGGACTATGGATGGCCCCGTTTGTGTGGCTGGGAAATCCCTGGCTGGGCTGGTGGCTGGCTCAGGGCCTGCTCACCAGCCTCGTGTTTTGGATCGGACGGGATTCCGGCGGGCGCTGGTGTGGCCGGTTGGCGGGACTGTTCTGTGCCCTGTGTCCCGGGCTGGTGCTGTTTTCCCAATTGCTGCTGGCCCATCACCCAACGCTGCTGGGTCTCGCGGTGATGCAACTGGCCCTTCCCCGAATGGTCCGCGGCCCGAATCGCGGCTGGGGCATCCTGGCCGGTTGCGGCCTGGGATTTGCCGCCCTCGCCCGGCCCATGACCGCCGTCGGGATTGGTCTTCCCTGGGGATTGTGGTTGCTGTGGCGGGGGTGGCGGGATCCCCGCGAAGTGCGGCTGTGGCCCTGGCTGGCGGCCCCGCTGGTGGCAGCCGGAGCCCTGCAACTGTGGTACGACGTGGGCATCACCGGCTCGGCCTGGACAACCCCCTATGGCGAGTACACAGCGCGCCACACCCCCAAACATGTCTACGGTTTCGACAACGTCCGGCGGGGAGAGCGGTCTCATCCCGCGCGGCGCATCGAGAAATACGACGACTGGGCCGAGAATCTGACCCCCCGACTGGCGATGAAAAATGTCGCCTATCGGCTTTTCAGCAGCGTGCAATGGACCTGGGGATTGCTGCCGGTGGTGCTCGGTCTGGGGCTCTGGGTGACTTGCTGGAAGCGAATCTCCCCCCCCGCCCGCCTGGGCCTCGCCTCCATTGTGTCGCTGCACCTCGTACACATTCCCTATTGGTACGATGGGATTCTGCATTTTCACTATGTCATGGAATCTCTGCCCCAATGGCTGCTGGTGCTGGCGACGGCTGGCTGTGCAGGCGGGGAAGGGCTGGTCCGCACCGGCCGCCGGATGGTCCCCCGCTGGGGTTGTCTGGCCTGGGTTGTGGCCGGTGTCCTGAACTTCACCACAACCCAGGGGCTGTGGTCGGCACCATTTCAGGATGGGCTCAGCCAGTTTCAATTCGCCCGGGAGAAGCAGGGACAATTCCGACGCCTGGTCGACGCGACGGTGACCGACCGCCCCGCGCTGGTGCTGATCCAGGCGGACCCCAGTGATCTGCACATTGATTTTGTGGTCAATACTCCCCCCCTGACCGGCCCGATTCTGTTCGCCCGTGATCGCCCCGAAGTGGCCTCGATCGGCGAGATTCGCTCCGCCTGGCCAGACCGCACCCTCTACCGGTATTCCGCGCAGACCCAGCGGCTGGCCCGGCTCACCGAGTGATGGTGCCGTCCCACCGCTGATTGAACGGCAGGTCGAACAACCATGGGCGAACGGTCCCGCGGGGCCACGCGCCATCGATCGGTCTCAGAGGTTCGCACTCCCGATCGCGAAGCCACCAATTCCGCTCATCCCCGGCGCTGCGGTCTGCTTTGGGGAGGTGCGTTCCAGGGATCCTCGGGCCACGCATGCTTGGGATAGCGGGCCCGCAGATCTTTGCGAACCTGTTGATAGGCGTTGTTCCAGAAACTGCGCAGGTCATCGGTCACCTGTTGCGGCCGCATGTTGGGCGCCAACAGATGCATCAGCAGGGGAACCCGCCCCCCGGCAATCCGGGGAGTCTCCGCCAACCCAAACAGCTCCTGGATCCGCACGGCCAACACGGGCCGTTTGCCGGGCGCGTATTGCACCGCAATCCGATTCCCACTGGGAACGGCAATCCGCTCGGGGGCCTCCCGCTCGACCAGTTGCTGCTGCGCGGGGGTCAGCAGCGTTTTGACCCAGGGCAACCACTGGGCCCGCTTCACGTCTTCGAGGGTGCGACATCCCTGGCACAGCATCGGCAACAGCGTCCGAAGCTGGTCGTCATCGAGGGGAGGAAGTTCCAACTCGGGCATCCAATCTCCCAGGCATTTCACGCGGGAGACATACTCCGACGCGGGATCATCGCGCGGCAGGATCTTCGCCAGATTTCGCCCCGCCGCCTCGGCCAGTGCCCCGGCGACCAGCTCTTCCGGCACATGTCCGAGTTCCACCTCATCGAGCACCAGATCGTCCCAGACAATCCGGCGGACCGCCGACACCCGTCCCGAGCGATCATCAAACAGCACTTCTTCGCGGGTCTGCCTGCGGCGCGGATCCAGCCACTCTTCGCGAATCGCCGACGCCATCCTCACAATGCTCTCGGTGGTGCCGGCATCCACATTCACACAGACAAACAGCCGGGCGGCAATCACCTTCGAATCGGAATGCAGGCGCACTCCGCGGCCCCCCACCATCACACCCCGCTCGAGACTGCTCCCCCGCCGAACGGCCACCCGATCGGGATAGGCCGCCAACACGGCCTGCTGCAACAGCACGTCTTCGT
>JBKCTR010000238.1:0-3658 GCA_046318755.1 Planctomycetaceae bacterium | reverse complement strand
GCGAGATTTGGTTTCATAAAGCGGAATCCCTCCAGGTTGAACTCCCGCAGTCGGGCTTCCCCCCGGGCGACCCGGGCGCGCAGCGATTCCAACGCCTGGGCCGGGGTCGGTCGAGGGCGAGGGGCGGGTGGTGGTGTCTCGGCCGCGGGGTTGGTCGCAGTCGACGTCGTGTTCACCGTCACGGGGACCTGGCTGCCGACGGCCGTCGGGGCCGCCGGCGGGGTCGGTTTTTTGCGACGCTTGGGGATCGGGGGACCGATCACGGGGGGACGTTCGGGTTCGGGAATCGCCTGACGTTTCCGGATCTGGTCCCAGTCCCCAATCACCTTGCGGATGCCGATTTCGCTCTCGGGACAGGCTTCGAACGTATAGCCGAAGTCGTAGACAATCGACGCCTCCATGAGCTTCGATCCGGTAATTCCCTCCCGGCGGGCACAGGCGAGCAGAGTCTCGAAGTCGGCCAGCCCACCAAACATCCGCAGATAGAGCGAGATGAAGGTCTTGGCGTGGAACAACAGCCGATCGTGGGCATCGAGTTTGCCCAGGCGAAATTCCTGGCCGTTCCCCTGTTCCCAGCGGAGGGGTTGGCCCGGTTCTTGCCAGAGCCGCCAGGGTTCCTGACCCGAGTCATTGAAGCCGTGGTTCAGCTTGAGGCATTCGAGCACGCGGTGGCCGTGCGCGGGGTCTTCGGGGGGAGCGATCCGCCAGATGGCGCGGGCCGAGCCGGGAATGGCGTGGCTCTTGAAGTACTGTTTGAGGCCGGTCCCCTTGCGGTACGCATCGGGGCGTTGGGTGAGCACGAAGGCGACCTCGGTTTGCCGGGCGACCGCCATGAGGTCGTACAGCAGCTCTTCGAAGACCCGTTCGCTGTCGGACCGCAGGTGCTGTTTGAGCTGGTCGATCACCACCAGTCGAATGCTGGGCCGGCGGACCAGAAACTGAAACAGCTCGTCGACCATTTTCTTGGTGTGGAGGCGGACGCGGGTCTCGGGCATTTCGTGCCCGTCTTCCCCGGGTTGAGGCAGCGGGCCTTCGGGAAACTCGCTGTGGCTGTGTCCCCAGTCGAGCAGTTGGGTTGTGGCCTGCAACACCCGATCGGGATCGCCCCCCTGGGCCGCCACCTGGTCGAGCACTTCCTGCTGGAAGCCATCGGCACAGTTGAAGACGAGGACATCCGAGGGGGGTTGGGCGTGGGATGGGTCGTCACTGCCGGGAAACGCCTGGCCCGACGTGACCCGGGCGATCCAGTCGGTCAGCAGGCGGGTCTTGCCCGCCCCTTGCTCGCCGACAATCACCGCCAGATCCCCCATCAGGATCTTGTTGCGCCAGAGCCAACCCGAATTGAAGGGTTGGCGGCGGTGACCGCGGCGGGTTTCGGGAGCCAGATCTCGGCCGGGGATGACCCGCCGGGCGGGAGACGGCGTGCTGGGCGGTGCGGCGTTCACCGGAGGAACGAGCGGATCGGTCGCGCAGGTCGGCAACTCCTGCGGCGGACTGACTTCGGACGCCACCGGTTCCGCCGGCCGGGGTCTCTCCCGAGGCTCCGCCGGCTCGAACCGGGAAGATCGCGGGTTCCGGCCCATTTTGGTGCCGGCGGGTCTCGGGCGGTCCAAAACGGCAGTTCCTCCAGACTGTTCGAAGCCTTGGACCTGGTCCGCCGCTTGAGCCTTGGCCTGCTTCCGCAGCCACCGGGTGTAACGCGACATGCTGTTCTCCAGAGAGGATGTGACATAGCGAATACGTGATAAAATAACAGTAGACAGACTGTGTTCAATATCGAAAAACAGAATTTTGTTCAGACTATCTGTCCTGCCGTGGACTCACCCCAACGTAAGCGTCGATTTGGCAGAGAGTTCTGGCGAATTCGATGCGTGGAGAAATTTTCCCGAGGGGCGTCGGGCCGAAGTGGGCAACGACCGATCCACCCTGTCTCTCCGCGACGGACATCAGCCGAGGGTGGGGTGTCGCGAAAGAGCGGCAGGTGGCCTGGACGCTAACCTGGCAATTTGAACAGTCGCGCCGTGCGGTGGGGGGATGGGGCGGTCGCGCCCCACAGGGCCTTGGACCGCCGACCGTGACGGCGGTCGCGCCGGAGTCCCAGTTGCTTCAGGGGGTGGCGGCCGCGGGCTCTTCCGGAACACCCACCTGAATCTCTTCCCCGGTCACCCGCACCTCATAACAGGGCTGCTGGATCTTCGATTTGGGGTTGTCGAGCCACGTGCCCGATTTGACGCAGAATTTCCAGGCGTGCCAGGGGCAGTACACCCCGCCGTTCTCGACATAGCCGCTGGCCAGCGAGGCCCCCATGTGCGGGCAGGCATCGAGAATGGCCGAATATTCGCCGTTCACGAGAAACACGGCCACCATCCGCCCCCCCACCTCGTAGGCGCGGCCTTCCCCCTCGGGAATTTCCCCCACACGGGCGACGGTCTTGAACTCGGGCATGCTTGCGGAATCCCCAGCGGCTGAATACGTTGCGTCACCGGCGCGGGGTTCGTACCCACGGTCTCGCGGCCACACCCCTGTCTTGTACTTCGGGCGGCCCCACGGCTGCAATTCCGCATGAAACGCAATCCCGTCAAGGCCGCTCTGCGGGCCGGGCAGCCCCAGGTCGGAACCTGGCTCTCCCTGGGGAATCTCTACGCCACCCGGGTGATGGCCCGCATTGGCTTTCCCTGGCTGACGGTCGACATGGAGCATTCGCCCATCGACATCGCCCAGGCGGCGGGGCTGTTCGCGGCGATCGCCGACGCCGGCTGTGTCCCGCTCGCCCGCGTTCCCCGCGGCACCCACGAGAACATCAAGCGGGTGCTGGATGCCGGGGCGATGGGCATTGTCGTCCCCATGGTCAACACCGTCGAAGAGGCCCGGCTGGCCATCGCCGCCGCCAAGTATCCCCCCGAGGGTGACCGCTCAGTCGGCGGGGGACTCCACGCCCTCAATTTCGACGCGACCGCCGGCGACTACTACAAGCACGCCAACAACGAGATTCTGGTGGTCTTGCAGACCGAATCGCCGCAGGGGGTCGAGAATGCCGAGGCGATTTATTCGCTCCCCGGCGTCGACGCGATTTTCGTTGGCCCCAACGACCTGACGTTCCAGATGCGGGGCCCCGACGGGAAAGACCCCTCCCCCGCCGAACTCGAGGCGATGCTGCAGCGGGTCTTGGCGGCGGGCAAAAAGACCGGCACCCCCGTTGGCCTGCACGTGCAAAGCACTGACGATGTGCAGAAACGCATCGCCCAAGGCTGGCAGTTCCTGGCCCTGGGAAGCGAGCTGCGGTTCATGACCTCGGAAGCCCAGAAACATGTCTCGGCCCTGAATCTGAAAAAAGCGCAGGATCTCGCCCGCTACTAGAATCCAATGCATCTCGAGGACCACACTGGTCCCCAGACTCGACCCATTTTCACGCGATCGTCCAGGCCCCCCGCGTCGGCCCGGCTGGAAGCCGCGTGACCCTCTCTCGCACCCTGGCGAGAGCCGCACCGCGAACCCATTTTTCTCGTCACCCGGACGAGTTCTGAACGCCACCCTGCACAAGATGACAGCCGTCGCCGTCCGTCCCGGTCAACCGAACAGCGTGCACCTCGCCGAGCTGACCAAGCCCGCCATTCACCAGGTTCCGAATGGGCGGGGAGTGCTGGTGAAGGTGCTGAAG
>JBKCTR010000237.1:0-8506 GCA_046318755.1 Planctomycetaceae bacterium | reverse complement strand
GTCCCGCCGGCGTAGTGTACTCAAAAAGCCCGACTCATGCACCGAACCTGGCAGTGGAGTTGCTCAGTCGGCCCTCACTTCGCGGTGAGTCTCAGATAGCTCCCCAAAACTGCACACGCGACCACATCTCGCCAGTAATCCAGAGGCGATAGCGCGGGTCGCCCCCTGGCTGCTGACGATCAGGGCCTGGGCACGATCGCCCTGACATCGCGCCTCTTCTGGATTCCTCAAAAGATGCTGCACGACGGATGTCAGTTCCGAGCCAGAAGTCACTGTCTGGATTCCCTGGACCTGTTTCAATTGGGTGACCACATCCGCGAAATTCCAAGTCTGCGGACCAGTGATCACGGGAACACCGAATCCGGATGGTTCAATCATGCTTTGACCACCCCGGGGAACCAAACTCCCCCCGACGAAAGCGACCGATGCCAAGCCCCAGACCCTCGACAGTTCCCCCAGGGTGTCCCAGAGAATGACCGCCTCGGGGAGGGCCACGGTTCCCGCACCGGTGGGTTCTGCGCTGGCCAGGCGACTTCGTTTGAGGAGTGGCAGGCGATATTCCTGCCCAACCAACGCAGCCACTTCCTCGAACCGTTCCGCGTGCCTGGGCACCAAGATCAAATGCAGTCCAGGAAATTCACTCCGCACGGCCAACCAGGTATCCAACGCCAATCGCTCTTCGGTCGCATGAGTACTGCCGGCCACAAACACCTGGGCCTCGTCAGACAAACCCAGGCGATGCCGAAAGACGTCGACCTTCGTAGCCTTTCGGTCGGTACTGACTCCGTCAAATTTGATTGACCCAGTGATCTGAAGTCGATCTTCGGGGGCACCCAACTGTCGAAAGCGATCGGCATAGAGCGGATTCTGAACGGCGAACCACGTGATACGGGACAACATCCCCACCGCCACCGGGCCGAGCCGCTGATATCCCCGAAAGCTCCGCTCTGTAATCCGTCCGTTGATCAATGCGACGGGAATACCCTGCCGCTCGGCAATGCGCAGAAAGTTCGGCCACAACTCCAGCTCCACGAGAACAACCAAATCTGGCCGAATACGGCGTAGTGCCTGCGAAACCGCCCAACTGAAATCCAGAGGCCAATAGAAAATGAGGCAGCCTGGAAATCGCTCAAGCGCCACTTCATATCCCGTGGTGGTCGTCGTGGAGATGGCAATCTCCAGCTCGGGTTCTCGGCGGCGCAATTCGTCCAGCAGGCACGACAGCTGGATCACCTCGCCGACGCTGACGGCATGGAACCAGAGACATCTCCTGCTCCCCTGCCGGCAAGGGACTTGACCAAGGAGTTTCTGCCGCCAACTACCGAAACGCTTACTCCGGATCCATCTGCGGTAGGCCAGCCAGGGGGAGGCCAAAAGCAAGACCAGGCACCACGCGACATTCCAGAGCCAGTCAATCACCATGGGATTCCTTTCCCAGTCGGGCTCAAGCAGGGGTTAACCCGGGGACGGGATCATCAACGGGTCTGCATGTGACAGTGCTTGAATTTCTTACCGCTTCCACACGGACAGGGATCATTGCGCCCCACGCGCGTCTCGCGGTTGCGAATGGGCTCAATCGCCGACTGCTCGGGTGACCGCCCGCCCTGGGCCACACCCTCGGAATCTTCTCCCAATTCACTCGGGGAAGGGGGCTCATCCAGAGCAGCCTCGTCGTGTCGAATCTCAGTAATCCGCCACAGGGAGCCGACAAACCCGGGACTCTCCTTTTCGAGACGGAAGATGGCACCGGTCACCTGCTGGCCGATTCCCTTCCACATCTGATCGAACGCCTTCATCCCCTCTCGACGGTATTCGACCTTGGGATCCTTCTGGGCGTAGCCCACCAGACCAATTCCCTGCCGAAGATGGTCCATGAAATGCAGGTGATCTTTCCACGAAGTGTCCAACACCTCGAGCAACAGAGCCCGCTCGGCTTCACGCAGTTCCGGACGAAATCGCCGCTGATAGCCATCTGCCAACAGTCGATGGACCTCGCTTCGCGGAAGCTCCGCCATCCGTTCGACCGTCAGATCGGAGTCCAACTGATCGTCGGCCCAACGTTGCAGTTCCTCGAGGGCGGATCGATCGTGCACCTTCATTTGGCTCGGATCCGCCGAGTCCAGCGGGCCATACGCGCGATCCAGAAGCCTCTCGGCCTCACTCAACCCTTGACCCCGGACCCGAAATCGCTCACTCAGCCCAGTCAACAATTGAGCGATTTCCTCACGTGACCCGGCCTCAATCGAGGCCAGCCCGACCGCGGCTCCAAATCGCGCCGTGGCCCACTGGGCCAATCCCTGGCGGTCGTAACGCTGTACATTGCCTCCGGCATGGTCGGCCATGAATCGGGACATGCCCACCGAGACCGGAAACTCGACTTCCTTTTTCTCATAGAGCTGTCGCAATTCGCCCAGCACGAGATCGGTTGCGGACTCCGGTGACAACCCCTCGAATCGGGCGGGCTCAATGTCCAGCGTAAACTGATTGGCCAGGAACGCCGCCAACGACCGCCGACCGTAGTCCTTCTCGAGAAAGACCTGGACCGGAGTGAAGTCGGCCTGCTCGATCGCTTTCTTGGCCTGTTCGAAGATCAACTCATGGAGCCCGTCACGGCCAGCCTGCTTGAGTTGGCGATCGGTCGTATTCAACCCCCAGCGGGCATTGGCCCATTTCGAAAACGCACCCCAATTCCATTCCCGCTCATCTTCGACTTCCTTGGGAAAGTCCTCTTCGATCTTTTCCAAAATCAGCTCATCGGCCTGCCGCACCGCCTCTTCCTTGAGAAATGCGGTGATGAGCTCGGGATCATCATCCTTGAGATCGCGGGCTTCGAGCTGAATTCCGCCCGCCTGGGTGGCCCATCGGGCGGTTGTCTGGACTCCGTAGGTCGGGTCCAGCATTTCCCGGGCTGCGTCGGCGACTTGCTCGCCGAGCATCTGGAAAATCAGATTCCGGCAGTCCGCTCCATCCAGAATTTCCTGGCGGAAGCTGTAGACGCGGCGACGCTGCTGATCCATCACCTCGTCATACTCGAGGAGATTTTTGCGCTGCTCGAAGTGTCGTTCCTCCACCCGCTTCTGAGCCCTCTCGATTTGGCGGCTGACCATCGGGCTCTCAATTGCCTCCCCCTCCTGCATCCCCAGCCGGGTCAACACATTCTTCACCCAGTCACCGGCAAAGATCCGCATCAGATCATCGTCCAGCGACAGGAAGAACCGGCTCGAGCCGGGGTCACCCTGGCGGCCAGACCGACCGCGCAACTGCAGGTCAATCCGCCGGGCCTCATGTCGCTCGGTCCCGATCACATGCAGTCCACCCAATTCGGCAACCTTCCTGCCCTCCTCGGCCATCCCCTCGTCGTTCGAGATCTTCTTGGTCAAGGCATCCCATTCGGACTTGGGAATGTCGAGTCGCGACGCATAGGTGTGCTTCAACTGCTCCCAAGCCGCCTGGTCTGGATTGCCGCCAAGAATAATGTCGGTACCGCGTCCCGCCATATTGGTGGCGATGGTCACGGCATTCAGACGCCCGGCCTGGGCGATAATGTCCGCTTCCCGCTCATGATGCTTGGCGTTCAGCACCTCGTGGCGGATCCCCCACTGTGTCAGGGAGTGGCTGAGTTTCTCCGAGCTTTCGATCGACACAGTTCCCACCAGAATCGGACGCCCGGTCTGATGAACCTGTTTGATCTCCTCCACCACCGCACTGTACTTCTCGGGAACCGTCCGGAAAATCGTGTCCGGGTGGTTGATCCGCTGCATGGGGCGATTCGAGGGAATTGCCACGACATCCAACTTGTAGACCTTCCAAAACTCATTCGCCTCCGTCATGGCAGTCCCTGTCATGCCAGACAGCTTCTTGTAGAGTTTGAAGTAATTCTGCAGGGTGATGGTGGCGAGAGTCTGGTTTTCCGACTTGATTTTGACCCCTTCCTTGGCCTCCACCGACTGATGCAGACCATCGCTCCATTGACGGCCCTTCATCAGTCGACCGGTGAATTCATCCACAATGATGATCTCGCCATTCATCACCACATAATTGACATCACGCTTGTAGAGATGGTGCGCGCGCAGCGAGTTGTCGATCAAGTGGGGCCATTCCATGTTGCCGGCGGTATAGAAACTCTCCACCCCCGCCAACTCTTCCGCAAACCGAATCCCCTGCTCGGTCAAATGGCAGGTATGCTCCTTCTCTTTGACCTCAAAGTGGACGTCTCGCTTCAGCTGTCTGGCGACACGGTCGGCCTTGCGATACCGCTCGGGATCGTCCTGCGACGGCCCCGAAATGATCAATGGCGTGCGGGCCTCGTCGATCAGGATATTGTCGATCTCATCCACCACCGCGTAGTGCAGCGCTCCTTGCACCTGCAGTTCGCGCGACGGCTTCATGTTGTCGCGGAGGTAGTCAAAACCAAATTCGTTGTTGGTGCCGTAGGTGATGTCGCAGGCATACGCCCGGGCCTTGTCTTCGGTCTCCTGATGCGACTGAATGCAGCCGACAGTCAACCCCAGGCCGGTGTAGAGCGGCCCCATCCACTCCATGTCACGTCGGGCCAGGTAATCATTGACGGTGACCACATGGACCTTGCCCGCCAAGGCATTCAGAAAAGTCGGCAGCGTGGCGACCAGGGTCTTTCCCTCGCCGGTCACCATCTCTGCGATCATCCCCTTGTGCAACACGTAGCCGCCGATCATCTGCACGTCATAATGACGCATTTTCAGATAGCGACGGCCCGCCTCGCGCACACTGGCAAACGCCTCGGGAAGCAGATCGTCCAACGTCTCTCCACGAGACAGACGCTCACGAAATCGACTGGCCGACTGTCGCAAATCGTCATCGCTCAGCTGCTGCAGATCCGACTCCAGCTGATTGATCCGATCGAGAGTGCTACCCGGGAGAATTCGAGTCGATTCCCCCTTGCGCTCAAACCCCAACTTGCGGATCATGCGCTCGTTGGAGGCTCCAAACAAACGCGTGATCAGCCGCTCAATCAGGGCTGTCAAGCCGACAAAAAAGTCGCCAATCTTCTCGAGAAAATCCATGCGTACGCCCGTGCTGCGGCCTGACGATATGCAATCGACACCACCGCGATGTGATGACCAATCCCTGCCGTGTTCCCGATGTGGATCCAGCTTCACCCAAGTGAACAGCCCGGATCCAGGCACTCTCGCATCGGCCCCTCCGCCGGAGATCCCGCCTGATTCGACTCATCACCCTTTGTGCAGTTCCGAAGACGACAAAAGTGACGAAAAGGAGGCGAATTCCGAATGGTCAAGGCAGGGGAAGTGTAAGTGTCATATGAAATTGCGTCAATCCAGACTCATTCCGCAGAGAGAGTCCCTTCACCCGCATCGACCGTCTTTCGCAGCCGGTCCGCCAGCGGCAAATCATTGAGGTCCTGGAGTCCAAAATTCTCCAGAAACTGGGGGTCGTGACGAACAGAAACGGACGCCCCAGGGCATCGTCGGTTCCCCCCATGCGCACCAGTCCACGTTCCATCAATTGGCGGATCATTTCCGCGCTCTGCACTCCGCGGATCGCCTCGACATCTGCTCGGGTGATCGGCTGTCGATAGGCGATCACCGTCAAGGTTTCCAGGGCAGGTGCGCTCAACTTCAGCTCCGCCTCGCGATGTTGCAGTCGCCCCAGCCACAGCGCGAACTGCGGCAATGTGAACATGCGATAACCCGCCGCCACCTTCTCAATCCGGAATGGTGTCCCCCACTGCTGATACACGGCATTCAGCTTGCCCACCATCGTGCGGGCCTCCGTTGCATCGGCCAATGTCGCCAATTGCGACAACCGCCGAGCAGGAACTGCTGTGCCTGCGACCAGTAGCACCGCCTCCACCCGGGCCATTTTCGGGGACCGGCGCCCCATCACCAGGGCTTGCGGAAGAGCGGACTGCGTCTCCCCTCCGGACCGGTATCGCTGCCAATTCCGCCGCGACTCCTCTCCACTCACCGCAGCCGGCACCAGATTGATCGCCTGATTGGGGCGACCACTGAGGCTCCCGGGGAAAAACTGCATGCTATTGGAATTCACGCCGAAACTCATCGATTTTGCGCAGCGTGGCCTCCACGGCTTCCAGCGGGGTCTTCCCTGACGCGTGGTATCGGTGGGAGGGCTCTCCCGCCGCCGTCATGAAGCAGGTGAAGACAAACACGAGATTTCCATCCCGATCCTCCTCCGGACTCAACTGATGCCAGGTGATCTGATATTCGCGGATCCGCTGACGGGCCTTCATCCAGCGATCAGACTCTTCCGAAAGCACCCGCTGCGATCTGCCATCTCCCGTCGCCTGCCCCAGTCGGGGCGGCTGGGAGGGCGCCCCCTCCGAACCAACTGCGTAAGAACCACGACCGGGCTTGGAGAGCAACACATGCGGATCAAATTCGCGGGGTGGCAGCTCTTCAGGGCGCGTGGATTCCTCTGCCCCCAGAGTGTCGAGTGCCTGAGAGTTCGAGGCCACCTCGACGCCCCCCTGAGCCGAGGCCCCCCTCCCGCGCTTCAGTCCGGGACGGGCCCCATCAGACAACGCCCCTCCGCGCTGACTGGATCTCGACCGGCCCTGACCGTTGTACGATTCAAACAAATCCGCAGCGACCGTGTTTCTTCGCCCCTCTTCAATCGGTCTCGGACGATCGTCGATTGCTTCGACATTGGAAACATCCAATTCGTCAGCCGGGGCGGCGGCCATGGACCCGATTGTGGGAACACCCACAATCGCGAACACAGGAATCGCAGCCAGGGGAGCAATCATCAACAGCGCCCCAAGGGAGCCTGTGGCGGCTGAGGACATCCGGGAATCTCCAGAGGTTGGGCCGACCCCGCAAAGAAGGACGGGGGGGGATGCGGACGGGCTGTTCGAGACCTGAACGAGTTCGAACAGTGACGCGAAGGGAGCGGGACCATAGTGGAGTCTTCTTGTTTTGACAACGTCAGTTTTCTCTTCTGTCAGTTTTCTGAACGGGCAGTTTTCCGATCATCGCGATCTGCCCCACTGTTCAAGGACAGGGGCAATCGATTCCGACTGGTGAGACCATTCGCGTGTTGTCTCCGATTTTCAAAACGCCGGCCCGACCGGGCAAATTGCGCAGTCCGGGAGAGATACCGCTGTCGTCACACCCCGACGGGATGATGGGCCTGGAAATTGTCAAACCCGCACTGACCCGAACTTTGTCTGTGTTATCGCAATATCAGCCCTCAGACAGGCCCATTCGCTCGGATACTGCCACGCGTCACCGCTCAGCGATCGATCTTCATGCGCCCCCCCCGCATGATGATCCCGCCCGAACCCTGGTGAAATGCCAACAATCCAGTCCGGGGTCCATTGCGGCACACACTGCTCCGCCCGGCCTGTTCCAGATCGCGTGGAATGCCGCCCAGCTTGGGGATGCACTCCTCGTCCAGGTTTCTTCGACGGGTCTCTTCGACCCCCACGGGAAGTCAAAATGCGTTGCGATCGACGCTGGCAACACACCCCCGAACAACAATCCACTTCGCCCAAGTCGGGCGCGGCGGAGTCTCTGGCTGCTGAGGCCCGTTTGACACAGTCTGGCAGAACATGAGGGGCGATCTCTGGAAGGCCAGAAGAAGACATCCCGTCTCAATGTCTGGAAGGGGTACAGATTGCCATTGGAATTCCAGACATGACGAGTTGGGGGAAACGCGCGACTCCGGGAAAGAAAAACCCCCGGTGACGAAACATTCCGTTTCGCCACCGGGGGGACATTCGCCATGGAACCTTTGCCGGCTGCGGTCTCGGTCGTCACTTTCAGGTGACGGCGACCGCCTCCGGCACTGATCACTTCACCTCATCAGCGGCACAAACCCACTCTTTGAGCGTCGATTCGTAGCTCAACAACTCGTTGGGAGCGAAGTACACGGCGATCTCACGCTGGGCCGCTTCGACACTGTCGCTGCCATGCATGAGATTCATTTGCCGGCTGACCCCAAAGTCTCCCCGAATTGTTCCTGGGGCAGCAGTTTGACCGTTCGTCGGCCCCATCATCGTGCGCACCACAGCCACCGCATTCGGTCCCTCGGCGACCAAGGCCACCACCGGTCCCGAAGTGATAAACGATTCCAGCAGTGGGTAAAACGGCTTCGAAACGTGCTCGGCGTAGTGCTTCGCCGACAGCTCTTTGGTGACTCTCAGCATCTTGAGTGCCACGATCTTCAACCCTTTGGTTTCCAACCGCGCAAGGAGCGTGCCGCAGAGGCGACGCTGCACGGCATCGGGCTTGAAGAGAATCAGAGTACGCTCCATGAATTCAGTCCTTGACAACGGTTCCAGAAGAAAAGGGTGAGTCAATCAGTGAAAGGACAACCCGAAGAGTATCGGGCACATCTTTCGGGCACGTCTTCAGTAGGCCGACCGCCTGACCGCAATTCCAGTCAGGTCTCGGCTCGGGAGGGGGTGGAGCTTTCATCACCTCGACCGGTTCCGGGTCCGAGAGTCGAGGAGTCGATTTCTGTACACAATGAGAGCCACATGTCCCGC
>JBKCTR010000236.1:0-2853 GCA_046318755.1 Planctomycetaceae bacterium | reverse complement strand
CCCACAGCCAGTTGTTGAGCGTCTTGGCCGCGAAGGGACTGTCATCCACCACCACCACCAACGGCAGGGTTTCCCACGGGCCTGCACCGGCCGCTTCGAGCGCCGCGGCCAACTCGCGGGCTGGGCGACCGTTGAGTTCGGGACTCGCCTGCACCGTGACCACACCGGGCAAAGCGAGCCGGGGTTCTTTCCAGCCAGCGGGGAGCCGCAGGTCGGCGGGGAGTTCGCGGGCCAGCGTGCGGATGGGTTTACCGGTCGCGGCGATCACCACCTTCGAACCGGCGTTGAACCCCTCGCCGCTGTAATCGAGCGTGTCGATGGTCGTACAGGTCTGGAAATGCAAATCCCGCCGCCAGTCGACCCGTTCGAGAATGTGCGTGAAGAACCGGGCGGGGTCATGCAGATCGAGCGACTCCTCATCGAAGGCGTTGGCGATCACCAGGTACTTCGCCAGCGACATCTGCCCCTGGCCGAGAATGGCGTTCGCCTGCGTGAGAATCTCGCGCGGCCGGTCGTCGCGGTGGAACGGCATGTAGCGTTCACTGCCGATGGCCAGGAGCAGCGGGTGGACTCCCGCCGCATCGACGCCATGCACCTCGCGCACGCCTGGCAGCACGGTGGGAATGACCGGCCCGGTCAGCTCGTGGATCAACTGGCCGAAGGTGGTGTCTTCCTGCGGCGGGCGCCCCACCACGGTGAAGGGCCAGATCGCCCCCTCCCGGCAGGTCACCTGTTCGACGTTCAGCACGGGGAATTCGTGCTGGAGGCTGTAGTAGCCGAGGTGGTCGCCGAATGGCCCCTCGGGCAACCGGCGTTCGAGGTCGATCGTCCCGGCGATGCAGAAGTCGGCATCGGCGTAGATCGCCCCGCCGCCGGTGCGGGGGATCATGCGAATCCGTTCCCCCGCCAACGCCCCGGCAAACGTCAGTTCGCTCATCCCTTCGGGGAGGGGCATGACGGCGGCCACCGACATCGCCGGGTGCCCGCCGACGAAAATGCTGACCTTCAGCGGCTTCCCTGAACGGAGGGCGGCAGTGTGGTGCACGCCAATGCCCCGGTGAAGCTGGTAATGCAGCCCCACTTCGCGGAGGGGGTCGTACCGATTTCCCGCCAACTGCACGCGGTACATGCCGAGGTTGGACGACCCCAACCCGGGGGCGCACGGGTCTTCGGAATAGACCTGGGGGAGGGTGACAAAGGGGCCGCCGTCGTCGGGCCACGACTTGAGCTGGGGAAGTTCGTTCAGGCGGATCGACTGGTCGAGGACCGGCCCTGAACGGACCCGTTTGGGGCGCATCCGCCAGGCAGTGAGGGGGGCCGAGAGGTAACGGAAGGGCTGTTTCAAGCCCCGCTGGGGGTCGACCTTCAGCTCGATGGCCCGGCGGACCGGTTCGTAGGTGTGGCGGAAGATGTATCGGGCCCGTTCGATGGTGCCAAACAGGTTGGAGACCATGGGGAACCGGCAGCCGGTGACGTTGCTGAAGAGGACAGCTGGTCCCCCCGACAGATAGACCCGGCGTTGGATCTCGGCCGCCTCAAGGCAGGGGTCGACGGGTTCGGGCACACGGACGAGGTGTCCGGCATTGGCGAGGTCGTCAACAATCGTTCGCAGGGACGCCATGGAACACAACCACGGGACAGGTCGGGGGAACAAGACAGGCAGACATATCGTAGAATGACCGTGCCCGCGAGACCTGTTTCACCTCGGGTCCTGAAGAGGGGCCGCGGGAAACGACTCTGGACGGGCACAACCCGGCCGGGCGGTGGTTCGATTTTTGGGGCTTCCTTTCGGACTGACCCGTTGGGGGAACATCGCTACACTAGGGGACCGGCGTCCGACCATTCGAGACGGCCTGCCGGAGCTGGCGCGACCGACTGGCAGTCGGGGGCTCGGGTTCGACTTCCACACCTCATTTCCTTGCCGTTGACCATGGGCGACTACGAAAAGCTGGGCAGTTTCTATCTGGGGCGGAAATACAACCTGGAGGAGCGGCGGGCCGAGCGGGAGGAACTGCTCTACGAATCCAAGGACCTGACCACCCACGCCGTCTGCGTGGGGATGACGGGTTCGGGCAAGACCGGGTTGTGCCTGACGCTGCTGGAAGAGGCGGCGATCGACCACATCCCGGCCATTGTGATCGACCCGAAGGGGGACCTGGGGAACCTGCTGCTGACGGTCCCCGACCTGGACCCCGAAGACTTCGCCCCTTGGGTCGACCCTGCCGAGGCGACCCGCAAGGGAATGACGGTCGAGGAGCTGGCGAAGAAGAATGCCCAGGACTGGCGGAAGGGGCTGGCGGATTGGGATCAGACCCCGGACCGGATCGCGAAATTCCGCGATTCGGCCGACATCGCCATCTACACCCCGGGCAGCAACGCCGGTCTGCCGTTGACGGTGGTCCGCTCGTTCTCGATTCCCGACGACGCCATTCTGGAAGACAGCGACGCCCTGCGCGAGCGGATTACGGGGTCGGTCTCGGGGCTCTTGGCGCTGCTGGGGGTGCAGGGGGATCCGCTGCGCAGCCGCGAGCACATTCTGCTGTCGACCATTCTCGAGCGGGCGTGGAAGGGGGGAAAGAGTCTCGATTTGCCGCAGTTGATCCGCGAGATCCAGAAGCCGTCGTTCACCACGATTGGGGTGATGGACCTCGAAAGCATCTTCCCGGCGGCCGACCGGTTCGCCCTGTCGATGAGCCTGAACAATCTGCTGGCGTCGCCCGGATTTTCGGCCTGGCTGGAAGGGGAGCCGCTGGATATTGCCCGGCTGCTGCATACGGAAACCGGCAAGCCACGAATCTCGATTCTGTCGATCGCCCATCTGAACGATGCCGAGCGGATGTTCTTCGTGACCAT
>JBKCTR010000235.1:0-4046 GCA_046318755.1 Planctomycetaceae bacterium | reverse complement strand
CCTGGGGCCGGTGGTGGGGCCGAGCAGCCGGTCTCAGACCGCGTGGGTCGACTTCGACCGGCCTTTGGCGATCCGGCTGCAGCACAACCTGTTGGCCCGGCTGACGGTGAGCGCCGGCCGGCCGGCCCCCGTGCTGGCGGTGCCGCTGCCGGCCGTGGTGCGGGATGGGGCGCGGAGCTTCGGGTTTCTGCAGAAGCTGGATGGAACATTCGAGCGCCGGCTGGTGCAGACGGGCCGGGCCGACGATCGGTTCATCGAGGTTCTCGCGGGATTGGCCGCGGGAGACCAGGTGGCCGTGGGAGGAGTGGCCCAGCTCCAGACCGCCTACGCGGCGATTCGATAGGACTGTGCGATGCTCAACGGGCTGATTGCCTTTTCTCTGAGAAACCGTCCCCTGGTGTTGCTGGGGGCGCTGCTGGTGCTGGTGGCGGGGGTGGTGCAGCTGCGGCAGATGCCGGTGGATGTCTTTCCCGACCTGAACCGCCCGACCGTGACCATCATGACCGAGGCTCCGGGACTGGCACCGGAGGAGGTCGAACTGCTGGTGACCCGTCCGCTGGAGTATCTGCTGAACGGGGCGACGGGGGTGCAGCGCGTGCGTTCGTCGTCGGGGATCGGCCTGTCGATTGTCTGGGTCGAGTTCGACTGGCGAAGCGACATCTTCCGGGACCGGCAGATTGTTTCGGAAAAACTGCAGTTGGCCCGCGAGCGGCTCCCCCCCGACAGCAATCCCGTGCTCGCCCCGATCTCGTCGATCAGGGGGGAGATCATGCTGTTGGGATTGCGGTCGACACGGGTCCCCGGCACCGAGGCCGAGCGGATGGCGACCGGCATGGAACTGCGCACGCTGGGAGAATTCACCCTGCGGAACCGGTTGCTGGCGATCGAGGGGGTGTCGCAGGTGACCGTGATGGGGGGCGTCTTGAAGCAGTACCAGGTCTTGACCTCGCCGGCGCAGCTGGCCGCGCAAGAGGTCACTCTGGCGGAACTGACCGAGGCGGCCCGGAAGGCGAATGTGCTGGCTGGTGGCGGGGTGATGATTCGCGAGGCGAAGGAGTCGCTGCTGCGGATCAGCGGCCAGGCGCTGTCGCTCGAGGAGATTGGCGAGACACCGGTCCTCTGGCGGGACCCGATTCCGGTGCGGATCCGGGATGTGGCCGAAGTGCGGCTGGGGGGGCCCCTCGCCCGGGGTGATGCGAGCACCTGGCGGAAATCCGTGGCGGATGTTGGGGGACAGCGGGGAACCATTCCGGGGCATGACGAGAATCGGGACGACGAGATTCGGGACGGGGAACGTCGGGACGGGACCGACCCGCCCGGAGCGGATGGAGAACCGTTGTCGGCCGACTCGCCGGGAAGCCTGGGGGATGAGCTGGAGGGCAACCCCGGAATCAGCGGTGGACCGGCGGTGATTCTGACCGTTCAAAAGCAACCGCATGCCGACACGCTCGTGCTCGATCGTCAGATTGAGGCGGCGCTCGACGCCCTGCAGGGGGAGCTGCCGGACGGAGTGGTGATCGAGAGGCAGATCTTCCAGCAGGCCGACTTCATTGAGGCCGCGGTCGACAACGTGACCGAGGCGGTGCGGGACGGAGCGGTGTGGGTGGTGGTGGTGCTGTTTGTGCTGATGGGGAATTTCCGGATCAGCCTCAGCTCGCTGACGTCGATGCCCCTGTCGATCTTGTTGACCATTTTGGTCTTCCGCTGGCTGGGGATCTCGATCAACACGATGACCCTGGGGGGGATCGCCGTCGCGATTGGCGATCTGGTGGACGACTCGATTGTCGACATTGAGAACATCTACCGGCGTCTCAAAGAGAATCGCCAGCAGCCCGCCGATCAGCAGCGCCCGGTGCTGGCCGTGGTGTACGACGCCTCGCGGGAGGTGCGGAACTCGATTGTCTACGCCACTCTGATCGTCAGCCTGGTGATGTTTCCGCTCTTCTCCATGGCGGGGCTGGAAGGACGGATGTTCGCCCCGTTGGGGATCGCCTACATCGTCTCGCTGTTGTGTTCGCTGGTGGTCTCGCTGACCTTCACACCGGTGTTTGGATCGCTGCTGCTGGGGCAGGCCCGGCTGCTGGACGAGGGGGCCGATCCCCGGCTGTTGAGGTGGCTCAAGCGGCTGGTGACCCCGATGTTGCGGAGCACACTGCGGCATGCCTCGCTGGTCCTCGCCTCCGTGGCGCTGCTGGTGACCGTCTCGTGCGCCAGCATCGTCTGGATGGGTGGAGAGTTTCTGCCCCCGTTCAATGAAGGGACGTTGACCATCAGCCTGCGGCTGGAACCGGGGACCAGTCTGGCCGAGAGCCAGCGGGTCGCCGAGCGGGCAGAACGGCTGATCCTGCAGGTTCCCGAAGTGCTGTCGGTCGCCCGCCGGACGGGCCGGGCCGAACTGGATGAACATGCCGAGGGGGTCAACTCTTCGGAAATCGATGTCCGGCTCTTGGCGCAGTCGAGCCCCCGGCCAGGATGGGTGGCGGCGGTGTTGCGGCTGATTCCGATCGCGCACCTGTGGGGGCATGAGACTCTGGGACGGGCGCGGGGCGAGGTGATCGCCGATGTGCGAGATCGCATCTCGAGCATTCCGGGGGCGGCGGTCAACATCGGGCAGCCGATCTCGCATCGCCTCGACCACATGATGTCGGGCATTCGGGCGCAGATCGCGGTGAAGATTTTTGGGGACGACCTGCGCGAACTGCGGATGGCGGCCTTCGACGTGCAGGACCGCATGCAGGGGGTTGCCGGCGTGGTCGATCTGCAGATCGAGCCGCAGGTCGAAATCTCGCAGGTACGGCTCAAGATCCGCCGTGACGAGGCGGCCCGCTATGGGCTGGCGCCGGGCGACGTGGCCGAGTTGCTGGAGACCGCTTACAAGGGGCGGGTGGTGTCGCAGGTGCTGGAGGAGGAGCGTTCCTTCGGATTGGTGGTCTGGTTCGATGAAGAGTCGCGCCGCGATCCCCAGGTGATCCACGAAACCATTCTGGAGACCCCCTCGGGGCGTCGGGTCGCGTTGGGTCAGGTGGTGGAGGTGCTCGACACGACCGGTCCCAACACACTCAATCGCGAAAATGTGCAGCGGCGGGTGGTGGTCTTCTGCAATGTGGAGGGGCGCGATCTCGCGGGGGTGGTGGCCGACATCCAGCAGGCCCTCGCCCCGGTCGAGGAGTCATTGCGGAGTCTGCCGGGGACTTACCGGCTGGACTATGGGGGACAATTCCAGGCGCAACAGGAGGCGAACCGCAGGCTGTGGCTGCTGGGGTTGGTCAGTGTCGTGGGGGTGTTCTTTTTGTTGTGCCGGGCACTGGAGTCTTGGCGGGGGGCACTGCAGGTGCTGGTCAACATTCCGCTGGCGGCGTTCGGGTCGGTGGTGACGTTGCTGGTGGTGAACCGGCCCGAGTGGTCGGCGCTGGCGGAGGCTTCGTGGTGGGAGTGGCCCCGGATCTGGGCGGGGGCGACCAGCCTCTCGGTGGCCCACTGGGTGGGTTTCATCACGCTGATTGGCGTGGTCAGCCGCAATGGCATTCTGATGATTTCGCATTACATCCACCTCATGCAGCACGAGGGAGAGACGTTTTGCGAGGCGATGATCATCCGCGGCAGCCTCGAGCGGCTGGCCCCGGTACTGATGACCGCCATGACGAGTTTTATTGGGCTGCTGCCGCTGTTGTTTGGCGCGGGGCAGACGGGCAAGGAGATTCTGTACCCCCTCGCCCTGGTCGTGTTCGGGGGGATGCTGACCTCGACCATTCTCGACCAGGTGGTGACCCCCGCCCTGTTCTTCCGGTTTGGAAGGCGGGTGTATGAGCGCCCTTCGCAAGAACTGCTGTCGACCAACCTGACGGGGGCCTTGGAGATCCCCTTTCCAGCCCGATCGGGGCCAGCGGGGATTTCCGGGTGAGACTGCCCGGAAGCTGGCCGTCCGATGTTCGGGCCGTCCGATTGCCTGAGTGGATCGGGAGGCCTCGGCCCCGCGGAATGACAGTCGCCGACCAGGGTTGGCGTCAGCTGCGAATCAGCCGGCGGAGCGTCTCGATGTGCCGGGG
>JBKCTR010000234.1:0-3942 GCA_046318755.1 Planctomycetaceae bacterium | reverse complement strand
CGCTCGCGAGCCTGCCTTGTTACTCGGGAAGTCGTTCTGCGTCGTGTGTCGATCCTCCCCCGCCCGCGCTGCTTTCTCTCCTTCCCCCGGATCGCACCTGTCATTCCCGCACTTCCTCCCCCCCAGCTCGACGCCCTTCGCTCTTTGGTCTCGCGCGACCGCCTGGTCCGCGACACCATGGATCTCTGTTCGCTCTACAGCCGGACGGGGGAGGCGAAGCCGGCGCTCGATCGGCTGGCTGAGATTCTGGCCCGCGAGGGGTTTACGGTCGAGCGGCCCGAAGGCGGCTATGCCGCGGCACCGGCGGTGGCGGTGCGGTATTCGTCGGGGAAGCCTGGTCCCACCATTCAGTTCAATGGCCATCTCGACACGGTCCATCTGCCGTTCGTTCCCCCGCAGCACGAGGGGGATCGCATCACGGGAACTGGCAGTTGCGACATGAAGGGAGGAACCGTCGCGGCGCTCGAGGCGCTGCGCGTGGTGCGCGACAGCGGGGCTTTGACCAAAGGGTCGATTCTGTTGACCGCCCACGATCTGCACGAGGCCCCTTGGGGCGATGGAACGCAGCTCGAAGGGCTGATTCGTCAGGGCTATTGCGGCGATGCCGTGCTGATTCCCGAATACCTCAACAGTTGCATTCCCACCGCCGGCCGGGGGCTGGCGATCTGGAAACTGACCATCCGTCGGCCGGGAGCTCCGATCCACGAAGTGTTGCGGCCCAGCAATGAGCCGAGCGTGATTGAAGCGGGGGCCGAGATGATTGCCCGCCTGAGGCAATACGGTACGCACCTCGCCAGCAAGACCGACCCGGTGGCGGGACCCGAGACGGTGTTTGTGGGGCAGGTGCACTCGGGGGTGATCTTCAACCAGTTCCCGCAAGAGTTTGTGCTGGAAGGAACCCGTCGCTGGCTGCCGGGGGAAAGCCGGTACCTGGTCGAGGAGGAATTCCGCAAGCTGGTTCAGCAGGTGGCCGACCGGACCAAGACGACCATCGATATTCGCTGGCAACTGGTGCGGGACGGCTTCCGGCTCGACACCAACCACCGGTTCGTGAAGATCTTCGAAGACAACTACACCGCCACGACGGGGAAGACTTTGCCCCAGGGACCGAAGCCGTTCTGCGACGATTGCAACGCCTTCTGGTCGTTGGCCGACATTCCGGGCATCACCCACGGCCCGAACTCCGGCGGGGCCCACACGCTGGAAGAATGGGTGTCGATCGACGACATGGTGCGGGTCGCCCAGCTCTACGCCGCCATCGCCGTGCAGTTCTGCAACGGCTGAGCCAGCCCCCCGCCCAAGTGGGGCCGATGCCGGGGAACCAGCCCTGTTCACGCAAATCCACCTCGTGTTGCGACTGCGTGCGCCGTGCGGTTTCCGGTATACTGAGGTTTCGGTGCAGGATGGGTCTGCACTGCGAGGACACAGATTTGCCGGATGCGCTCTCCATGGTGAGTCGGGTTGCGGAACACGGGTGTCGCGGTAGGCAGGGGGGTCTGAAGTTGATGGGGACCTTGCTGATGGTCTGTGGTCTGACCACGGGCCTCGCACGGGTTCTGACGGCGGCCGAGGTCGACTACACCCGCGACGTGAAGCCGCTGCTGCAGCAGCATTGCGTCGGCTGCCATGGTGCGAAACGGCAGCGGGGTGACCTGCGGCTCGATTCCCGCGCCGCGCTGTTGAAGGGGGGCTCACGCGGGCCGGCGGTCGTCGCGGGGAAAGCGGCCGAAAGCCTGCTGATTCAGGCGGTGATTCAGGACGATCCCGAGATCGCGATGCCTCCTGAGGGAGACCCACTGTCGTCCGGGGAGGTCCAGGTACTGCGTGACTGGATCGATCAGGGAGCCCTGGGGCCCGCCGACGAGGCGACCGCCCGCAAGGAGATTCCCTGGAGTTTCCGGCCGGTCCAGCGTCCCTACCTGCCCGCCGCTGCGGCGTCGATCGATGAATTGCGCGAAGCGCAGCGGGCGCTGCACGACCTGGCCAGCCTGGGCTTCTCGGCAGAAGCCGACCGGGTGACGCAGATCCGCCGACTGTACCTCGTGATGCATGGGCTGCCTCCCACCCCGGCCGAGGTGCAGGAGTTTGGTGCAGACACTGCCCCTGGCGCCTACGAGCGGCTAGTCGACCGGGTGTTGGCCAGTCCCCGGTATGGGGAACGCTGGGGCCGGCACTGGCTCGATATCGCCCGGTTCGCCGAGTCGAACGGGTTTGAAACCAACCGCGTACGGCCCAATGCCTGGCCCTATCGCGACTACGTGATCGAAGCCTTCAACAGCGACAAACCGTACGACCAGTTCGTCCGCGAGCAGGTGGCGGGAGACGCGTTGCGGGCCGACGCGGGGACCGGTTTTCTCGTGGCGGGGGCTTACGACCTGGTGAAAAGTCCCGACGTGAATCTCACGCTGATGCAGCGGCAAGATGAACTGGCCGACATCATCAACACAACGGGGACCGCCTTCCTGGGACTGACCCTGGGTTGTGCCCGTTGCCACGACCACAAGTTCGATCCGGTCTCGCAACGCGATTACTACGCGCTGCAGGGAGTGTTCGCCGGGGTCAATTTTGCCCCCCGTCCACTGCCGCGTGCCCGGACGGCCGAGTCCGATCGCGAGGTGGCCCGGCTGCAAGAGCAGGTTCAACAGCAGGAAGAACGGCTGGCAGTGCTGCGGGCGCGGGCGGCCGGGGCGACCGATCCAGCGGGCAAACTTCGTCCCCCCGTAAATTTCCGCCGGAATGAAGAGACCTTCCCCGCGATCCAGACCACCGCGCTGCGGTTCACCATCCGGGCGACCAACGCCAGCGAACCGTGCCTCGACGAACTCGAAGTCTTCGACCCCGCGGGTAAAAACGTGGCCCTCGCGTCGACCGGGGCGAAGCCTTCGGCCAGCGGCACACTGCCGGGGCACGAGATTCACAAACTGGAGCACGTGAATGACGGGCAGGTGGGGAACAACCGCAGTTGGATTTCGAACACCTCGGGGAAGGGATGGGTGCGGATTGATTTCCCTGCCGCGGTGACGATCTCGAAAGTGGTCTGGGGACGCGACCGCAACCAACAGTTCCAGGACCGGGTGGCGACCGATTACAGCGTCGAAGTGCTGCAGGAGGGAGACACCTGGCGCGAAGTGGCATCGTCGGCCGATCGCGAGCGATTTGGACCGGCAGACCCGCGGACGTTTCTGAAACGGCTGTCTCCCGAGGAGGCCACCGAGGGAGCCCGGCTGCTGGATCAGGTGGCCGATGCCCGGCGTCGAATGACCGAGTTGACCGAAGGCCTGACCGCCTGGCTGGGAACCTTCTCGCAGCCCCCCGAGATCCATCGGCTGCACCGGGGGGATCACACTCTGCCGCGCGAGGTGGTTCCGCCCGGGGGACTGGAGGTGTTTGGCGGCCTTTCCCTCGCCCCCAATGAGCCCGAGCAGCAGCGCCGTCTGAAACTCGCGAACTGGCTTGCCAGCCGCGAGAACCCCCTGACCCCCCGGGTGATGGTCAACCGGATCTGGCACTACATCTTCGGAACCGGACTGGTCGAGACACCGAGCGATTTCGGCGGCAACGGAGTTCCCCCAACCCATCCGGAATTGCTTGACTGGCTGGCCGATGAATTCGTCCAGAGTGGCTGGTCGGTCAAGCACATCCAGCGGCTCATTTTGTCGACCCGGGCGTTCCGTCAATCGTCGGCACCCCGGCCGGAAGGGCTGCGGGCGGATGCCGCCGCCCGCCTGCTGTGGCGGTTCCCCCCCCGCCGGCTCGAGGCCGAGGCGATCCGCGACTGTATCCTCGCGTCGTCGGGCGTGCTCGACCTCTCCATGGGTGGCCCCGGATTCTTCCTGCAGAAGGTCGAGGTCGACAACGTCTACCGCTACTTCCCCAAGGAAGAGTTCGGTCCCCCGGAATTCCGGCGGATGGTCTATCTCAACCGCATCCGGCAAGAACAGG
>JBKCTR010000233.1:0-2619 GCA_046318755.1 Planctomycetaceae bacterium | reverse complement strand
GGTGATGACATAGAGCTTGCCGGGTTCTTGTTCGGGCAGATCGAACATGATGTCGAACATCAACCCTTCGATGACGCTGCGGAGACCACGGGCACCGGTATCTTTCGCCAGGGCAATTTTGGCGATCTCGCGGAGGGACTCGGTCGTGAACTCGAGCTTGGCGTTTTCGAGCTGGAAGAACTTCTGGTACTGCTTGACCAGCGAGTTCTTGGGCTCGGTCATGATGTGGACCAAGTCGTCTTCGGAGAGGGGGTGCAGCGCGCTCACCACGGGCAGGCGACCGACCAGTTCGGGAATCATCCCGAACTCAATCACGTCGTCGACCGTGGCGTGCTGCAGCAGTTGATTGCGCTGCTCGCTCTCGGCCGAGGTGGCGGGGCCCGAGCCAAACCCAATGGTTTTCTTTCCCAGCCGCCGGGCGATGATGTTCTCGAGCCCCACGAACGTTCCTCCACAGATGAAGAGGATGTTGGTGGTATCCATTTGGATGTACTGCTGCTCGGGGTGCTTGCGGCCCCCCTGGGGCGGAACGTTCGCGACCGTTCCTTCGAGCATTTTCAGCAGGGCCTGTTGGACTCCTTCTCCCGAGACATCGCGGGTGATGGAGACGTTCTGGCTGGTCTTGCCGATCTTGTCGATTTCGTCGATGAAGAGAATGCCCCGCTGGGCCTGCTCGATGTCGAAGTCGGCGGCGTGCAGCAGTTTGAGGAGCAGGTTCTCGACATCTTCGCCGACGTAGCCGGCTTCGGTGAGGGTCGTGGCGTCGCCAATGGCGAAGGGGACCTGCAGCGCTTTGGCCAGAGTGCGGGCCAGCAGGGTCTTGCCCGAGCCGGTCGGGCCAATGAGCAAAATATTCGACTTCTCGATTTCGACGTCGTTCTCGGCGTCGGCCGCCAGCATCAGCCGTTTGTAGTGGTTGTGGACCGCCACCGCGAGCATTTTCTTGGTGATGCGTTGCCCGATGACATATTGATCGAGCTGCCCGACGATTTCCCGAGGGGTGGGCACCTTGGTGAACAAGGGTCGGGATGTTCCCCGACGACGTTTTTCCTGATCCAGAATCGACTGGCAAAGCTCGATGCATTCGCCACAGATGTACACGTCTCCTGGCCCCTCGACCAAGGGCCCGACATCCCGGTAGCTCTTGCGACAAAAGGAACAGTTGGCATTCTTCTTCCCGGCCGTAGCGCGGTTTCCGGGGGTGAAGTCTTTACCGTTGGGCATCGAAGTTCTCTTGGTGACGATCCGACACGCGGGCCAAGTCTGACACAGTCAGGCTGCATTGTAGCAATTGGCGGTCCGTCGCCACGCGATTCGACATTCGAATCCTCTGTCCCAGGGACAACGTCCTGCGCCCGGGGCACTACTCCTCCTCAGCGTCTTCTGACTCTTGTCCTTCCGCAACTTTCCCAGACTCCACCGCTGGGCGGGGGGCCGCAGGGAATTGCGGCCGCACGTTGCGGGAGGGGGCTGGGGACGAACCGACACCGAAGCGGGCCATCAGTCCGTCCTTGATGTTTCGGAATTCCTCTTCGCTCAACTCACCCCGGGTGACCATTTCGCGGTATTCGGAAAGTAAAAGCGGGCTGCACCCGTCATCTTCCGAACTGTCGCGCAACCAGGCGCGGACCCACCACAACAGCCAAGCCAAAACAAACAAGAAACCGACCAGGCCCAACATCGGCCAGATCAGGTGGCTCATCACATGGGATGGGTTGGGCAAGACGGGCGCCTTTCCAACAGGGAAGTTTTTACAACGACCGGGAAATTCCCCCACCGCAGTTCAGATTGCCCACAGGCCCCGCGACCATCTCGCCCCGTCAACGTCTGCGGGCGTCCGCTACGACCATTTCTCCCAATTCTTCTCGTACTCATCCACGTTCTCCTTGGTGACGGGATCGAGGGGGGCGAAATCGATCTCTTTCTCGGGGTCGGTTCCGGAGCGACATTTCTCGATCAGGATGTCGACACAGCGCTGTCCAAACTCGAAATACCGTTGACCCAGCAACAATTGCACATCACCGATGCGCAGGTGCTCCAGTTGCGGCTTGAGCGTGTCCATCGAGACGCAAGTCACCTCTCCCGGCTGCCAGGGAAGAGGCCGGGCGGTCCTGATGGGCCAACCCCCCACCATGGCCCAGCCGATGATCTCGGGATTGGCCTTCTGCACGCTTTCCACCTTGGCGTAGGAATCTTGAGGAGTCTCCTTGTGGTAAAAGACTCCAGCGAGCGAGACTTTGTCGCGTCCCAGAATCTCGGAGTTGGCCCCCTCCACCCGACGTTGCAGATTGGTGGCGGTTTCATTTCCCGCCAGGATCGCGATGGTCCCCTTGCGGTCTCCCACACGGGCCAAAACCTGCCGCATCACCTCCCGCCCCGCTTCCCGATCATCGGTCCCCACATAACACAATCGATTCGATTCCGGGGCGTCGGAGTCGAAGCACATGACGTTCACCCCTCGGGCGACCGCATCGTCGATTGTCCGTGTGACCTTGTCGGCGTCGGAACAGGCGATGGCGATCGCGTCGGCCCCCGCGTTGACCAATTGCTCGAGAAAATCGGCCTGCTTCTGGGCGTCTTCATCGTTGGGGGTCCGCCAGTCGATCTCGATGGCGGTCC